>NZ_JBHMIS010000007.1:0-229832 GCF_048060415.1 Micromonospora sp. LOL_024 | reverse complement strand
TACGCCCGCCGCCTCAACCTCGAATGCCAACCATGATCACGAATGGCGGCTGCCGTACTAGGCTGAACCCGTGAGCTGGCTGGGACGGCTGTTCGACGCGCGCGACGCCCCCGTGCGAATGGGGCTGGTCGTCCTCGCCGGCATCGGGTATCTGATCTTCGGTGCTCCGGTCGCGCCGACAACCACACAGTGGTTCCTCGCGGTACCCGCCTTCGTCGTCGGGCTGTCGTTCCACCACCGGCCGCTGGTCAACCTGGTGACGCAGACCGCGCTACTGGCGGCCGCGATATACCTGGTCGACGACATCATGATCAATCAGGTCGGCGCCAGTTGGGCGTTGCTCGAGTTGACCATGGCTGCGCGCGGCACCCGGATCATCTGGCTGGCCGCCGGGCTGCTGACCACGGTCGATCTGACCGATTCGATCGGCGACCCGCTACCGCACGTGCTCTCCGGTGGGTTCGGGCTGTTGATCGAGGTCGGCATCCCGCTGCTGCTGGGACTGGTCATCCGGACCACCCGCGAACTCGGCCAGCAGGCGCACCAGCGGGAGGCGGAGGCGCAGCGTCGACGCGAGTCGGAGAGCCGTGCCGCTCGGGCCGACGAACGCAGCGCCATCGCGCGGGAGTTACACGACGTGGTCGCGCACCACGTGGCGTCGATGGTGCTGCGGGTCGGTGTGGCCCGGCACGTGCTGACCGAACTGGATCCCCGGGTCGGCGCGGTCTTCGACGACGTGCACGCCACCGGCAGCGCGGCACTGGCCGACCTGCGCCGGCTGGTCGCGGTGCTGCGCGACCCCGACGGCGTAAGCGGAGACGCGGCACTGACCGCGATCGAACCGTCGGCGCTACCGACCGCCCTCGGCGCGGCGATCGACCGGGCCCGCCAGGCCGGCGTCACCGTGGAGGCCGACATCGATCCGGCGGTCGGTGCGCTCGACGCGGTGCGGGGGCTGGCGGTGTTGCGCCTCACCCAGGAGTCGCTGACCAACGTGGCCAAGCACGCCGGGACGTCCAGCGTTGCGCGGCTGTCAGTCGGCGTCGTCGACGGGGCCGTGCACTGGGAGGTCGTCGATGACGGACGCGGCCGGGTGCCGGCGGCGGTTCCGGCCGGCGGCGGTCACGGCATCCCCGGAATGCGCGAGCGGGTCGAGGTGCTCGGCGGCCGGCTGGCCGCCGGCCCCGACGGCAGAGGTTGGCGGGTGCGTACCGTCCTGCCGGCACCGGCGGAGCCGACATGATCCGCGTCCTGCTCGTCGACGACCAACACCTCATCCGCACGGGACTACGCATGCTCTGCGAGGCCCAGCCGGACATCGAGGTCGTCGGCGAGGCCAACAACGGCCGGGACGCGATCTCCCTCGCCGCTCGGCTGGTGCCCGACGTGGTGGTGATGGACCTACGCATGCCGGGCGTCGACGGGATCTCCGCGACCAGCCGCATCCTCGCCGACCGTCCCGGCACCCGCGTGCTGGTGCTGACCACCTTCGGCGACGACGACCACCTCTATCCCGCACTGACCGCCGGCGCCTGTGGCTTCCTGCTCAAGGACGCGCCCCCCGCCGAGCTGCTGGACGGCGTACGCCGGGCCGCCGCCGGCGACAGCCCGTTCAGCCAGGAGGTGCTGAGCCGCCTGGTCCACCGTGCGACACACGCCCGCACCGGGGCGCCCCCGCCGGTCGACGGACTGACCGCCCGGGAGCGGCAGGTGCTGGAACTGGTCGCCGAGGGTCTGTCCAACGCCGAGATCGCCGAGCGGCTGCATATCGGCGTGACCACGGTGAAGACCCACATCACCAGCCTGATGACCAAGACGGGCAGCCCGAACCGGGTACGCCTGGCCCTGTTCGCCCACGGCGTCTGAGCGGGTCGCTGCCGCACTATCCGGCGGCCATCGCGCCGAGGATGATGAAGGGCTCCTTCCCGGCGACAACCCGCTCGGGCAGAGGCGCGTCGGGCGCGGCGTTAGAGGTCCTCCTCTCGTCGCTGGCCGGCGGGCGCTCGGTGACGGCGCCGCCACGCCGCTCCGCCCTGCGCGGACCCTGTCGGATGTACGCCAATCAGGCCCCTCGCACACATCCACCGCCGCTCAGGGCTCGCCGGCGGCCCGGCGAGAGTTGGCGGGCCAGACGATCGTGGTTGGTATGCCCCGCGCCCGCGCCAGGGCCACGGTCCGGTCGGTCGACGCCGAGTGGCAGCCCGGCTCGCCGTCCCAGACCGCCAACAGCCGCTGTACGCGCCGCAGCAGCTCCCGGTTGGCGGCCACGTACGCGGCGGTGCCGGAGCTCCGGTAACCGGTGTGGATGACCCGGGTCGCCCGGTCCAGCAGTTCGTCGAAGTCGGCCCGGCTCGCCGGCCTGATCGTGTCCCGGTAGTCCGGGGCCGGCAGGACCACCTCGAACGTGCCGCCGCTGTCCAGGACCACACGGGCGAAAACCTGGTCGGTGCCGGCCGCCAGGCAGGTCACGCCGTGCACCGGCCGGTCGCTGCTGCGGCACAACTCGACGCGCAGCGCGTCGGCGACCAGCCGCTCGGTGGCCGGAGTCAGGTTGATGTGCCCGGTGACCCCGACGCGCACCGGCACGCGGTCAGGCACCATCGGCCGCTCCTTCCCGCTGGACGGGTACGGCCCCGAGCCGGATCAGCTCGAACCCGCTGTCGGACAGTACGTCTGGCAGCGCCCGGATCTCCTCACGGTTCTGCTCCTGCACGGCAGGGGTCAGCTCGTCCCACGGCCGCAGCTCGGGGTGCCGTCGCCGCACCTCGTCGCGCGGCCTGCCGTACGTCCAGCCCTCACCCCGCCGTTCCCGGCACCACCGTTCGTGTTCGAGTCGGGCGAGCACCTCGATCCGGTCGTCGATGGCCCGCCCGGCGGCCGAGGCGTCACCGGCGCCGCCGTGCCGGGGCGCCACCACGCAGCCCAGGTTCAGCAGCTTGGCGGCGATGTCCTGGACGTGGCTGCGGTTGGCCCGGCGCAGCGACTCAGGCAGCCGGGACCAGGGCACCATCGCGGGCGCGTCGCCGAAGCCCACTCCGGCCCGCTGCTGGGCGTGCAGGTATCGGTCGTGGATCTGCTGGGCCAGCCGCTCGGTGAGATCCTCGGCGATCAGCCGGGCCTCGCAGGCGTGGGTGAGCACCGGATAGAGGCGCAACTTCCCGTGCACCTCGTCGAGCAGGTCGTGGCGGGAGTCGCCGTGAAAGGCGGCGGCCAGCGCGGCCTGTCGGTAGACCGGCACGAATATGGAACTCTGCGGGCCCCGCCAGAGCGCCGGCGTGTCCAGCGCGAACCGGAGCCCGCCGATCTCGTCCGAGGCGCAGATGTAGGTCCGGTCGTAGCCACCGGCGCCGAACTGGTCCAGCCCGATCAGCTCACCGATCTCCCGATCGTACGCGGACAGCCGGCAGACCCTGCCCAGGAACGGGTAGCGGGAGGCGGCGAGGGCGAGTTCGGTACTGGCGTCCGGCCCCACGAGGTCCACCTGCAACGGTCGGCCCGACCGGCCGCCGTCGGTCCGGCCGGCGCGCCAGTGCCGGGCGGTCTCCACCAGCAGCGCTCGCCGGAAGCTGCCCTCGCCAGCGATGAGGACCTTCGTCCGCCGGCCGGGAACCGACGGCAACGGGTGGTGCCGGTGCAGCGCGCGGGCGGCGATGTCGTCGACGTGGAAGTAGTCCAGCCGCAGCCGGCTGGATCCGGCGGCGCCGAGCCGCCGGGCCTGCAGTGACAGGCACATCTCGGGGTCGTGGACCTGGACGTAGACGCGGGCCGGGTGCCGCCGGTCGAGGATCAGCCGGTTGGCGGTGTTGGCGATCGCGTGGTTCCGGTCATCGTCGTCGGTGCACGCGTATATGGTGTGCGCGCGGGGCAGGCCGGCGCCGCGCAGCACCTCGGCGCTGGTGGAATCCCCGACGACACCGAGGTACCGACGCCGCCGGTACTCCAGCGGGCCGAACGGCTCGGAACGCACCACGACCACCCGTTCACCGTCGGCGTGGAGCCGATCGGCGAGCATGTGTGCGTACTGGGTGTCCCCACAGACCACCACGTGGCCGCTGGCCCGCCGGGCGCGTCGCCGCCGGATTTCGGTGGCCAGCAGCAGCCGGCCGGCTTCGGCCACGGCGGCCAGGGTGAAGAGCGGGGCGACGAACCGCGCGACCTGCAGCTGCCACGGATAGGGGCCCGGGTTCTCGAAGAGTTCGGCGCCGAGCAGGAAGAGCTGGAGGTCGTAGTAGAGGATGTCGTACCTGTCCCCGATGGCGTCCGGCCGCACCTGCGACAGGCGGCTCAGACCGATGTAGCCGAGGATCAGGGCGAACAGGCCAATCGCCGCGAACACCAGCCGCAGCCACCATGCGGCGGGGCGGGCCGCGCCGGGGGCCGGGTACGTCATCAAAAAGCTGCCAGGGCCGACGGACCGAGGGGCCGGGCGCCCAGCGGGTCGGGCCGCTCTGGCCGGCGCCGCGGCCACCGGATTGCGACCATGGGCCATATGCTATGGGACGCGGTCTATCCCACCGGTGCCCGGCGTGCCCACCGATCGTTCCTTATTCGCAGGTGAAACCGATCTGTGGCCTGGTGAGGTCAGCTGCGATGGCTACTGACGGCTACGATTTGAAGACGGCCCGAAGGTGCGGCGGAGCAGAGCCGGCCCGTGCCGTGGGAGTTCCTGGTGCCCAGACCAGAGCTACCGGAGGATCATAAAGATGGATGCAACCGAAGATCCACCGGCAGTCGGTCCGGTCAACCCGTTCTCCCCGACGGCTGTTGCCAGGGTGCCCGGAGGCGGGGGGCAGGCGACCACGGTCACCACCACCGCCATCCGTGACGTGCTCGCCCACCTGGACCACTACCTGCGCAGCGGCGACGGTGGCACGGTCGCGGTGGTGGGTGACTACGGCACCGGCAAGACACACCTGGCCGCCGAATTGCTGGCCCACACCCACAGGGCCACCGGTGAGACGGTCAGCGCGATCTACCTCGACGCACCCGCCGACACGTTCCTGTCACTGAGTCGCCAGTTCCTCGGTCGGTTGTCCCGCGACGCGGTGCGGGCCCTGGTCGCCGAATACCGGGCGGAGTCACCTGCCGTGACCGCGCCGGGTAGCAAACTGGACGGGCCGGCGGGAGCCGCGCGACTCGCTGAACGGCTACGGGCGGAGCTGGCCCCGGTCACCACCGACCCGTCCGTCGGCACGGTGCTGGCCATGCTGCTCGACCCCACCACCGAAGCTACGGCGTGGGACTGGCTGATGGGGTACCCGCCCGGGCCGGCCCTGCAGGCGGCCGGCGTCCCCGCCCGGGCCGACGTGGAGTCCGACGCGGTGGCGACGATGGGGGTGCTCGCCCTGCTGTGCGGGCGCCGCCGCGAACGCTTCGTGCTGGTGCTCGACGAGATCGACAAAGTCCTTTCGGCGGCGGGCCGTCCGGGTGACGACACGATGGCCCGGTTCTCCCGGCTGATCGAGATCCTCGCGTCGGCCGGCGCCTTCCTGGCGATTGCCGGGCTGCCCGACATGTTGCACCTGCTGAGCCCGGACGTGCGGCAGCGGATCGGGCCCATCGTGCGGATGTCCGCGCTGAACGCTCAGGACGTGCGGGACTTCATCCGGCGCAGCCAGTTGCGCACGTCCGGCCAGGCACGGTTGGCACCGTTCACGGTGGAGACCACCGAGTACCTCACCAACCTGACCGATGGGGTGCCCCGCCGGCTGATCCGGCTGTGCTACCACCTGTTCCAGCGGGCGGCGCAGGCCGAGACGCCGGTAGACCATCTCATGGTCCGTGAGGCGGTGCGGGTCCAGTTCGACCTGGCCAGCAGGCTGGACGTCGCCGCCGACGTGCGGCGGGTACTCACCCAGGACGGCTGGTCGTACCAGCGGGACCACCTGATCGGTTCGCTTCGGGACCTACCGGTCGACTTCTGGGTGCCGCTGGAGGAACAGGGCGCCGGCTGCTGCGTGCTCCTGTCCGAATCGGTGCTCAAGTCCGAGGAGGTCGACGCGCTGAACCGCCGGGTGGTGGCGATCCGGGCGGCGGCGCCCGACAGCGAGGTGATCCTGGTCGTCGTCGGGCACCTGCCGGCGGATCTCGCCGCCGACCTCACCGAGACGTTCAGTGTGGAGCCGATCGTCTACGACCCGCAGTCCTTCCCCGAAGACCTGTCCGGCAGCATCAAGGCCTCCCTGCGCCGGCTCGAGCAGGCGCTCGGCGCGGACGCGCTGACGTCGGTACGGACGCGGGTCGAGCGCATCCAGCGGCAGCAGACCAACGCCCAGCGCTCCATCGAACGGCTGTCGTACCAGCTGGACGAGATCCGGGGCGACCTGCGCCACGATCGGCGGGGCCCAGGGCGGCGGGACCACCATCCTCCGGACCGCCCCACGGCCGGTGCCGCGGTGCTGCCCGGCCCGGTCGCCCGGCTCTTCGCCGAGGCCATCCAGGCCCTCGACCAGCTCACCGGCTTCGACCGTCACCTGCGCGACGCCTTCGCACCGCCCGGCACCGAGATTCGACGGGCGGTCGAGGACGCCGCCCCGCTGCGCTCGGGGTTGCGATCACGGGACGTGCAGCGGGCATTGGGCACCTCGATGGTGCTGCGGCGGCTGATTGAGGCGTTCCGCGACGGCGTCGAGAGCTGGTGCGAGGGCCACCGCCGCGCACCCCGCCCGGGAGATCTGGACAGGTTGGACCGGCTCTGTGAAACCTATGACGGTATCGCCGAGTACCTGCCGCTGTTCCAGCTGGACGTGCTGGGCGACCTGGCCGTCCCGGGCGGTGGCGGCCAGATCGAGCCGCCGGACCGCTCCCGCAGCTGGTCGGAGGCACGGTCGATGTTCGACGGGCTGAGCGGGCGGGTGCGGCTGCTGATGGTGAACGCCTGACCGGCCTGCCCCACCTCACGTGCTGGTTTGGGTGTCCGTTCCGGTCAGCCGCCGTCCCACCGCTGACATGTCGAGATCCGCCTGGGTGACCCAGTCCTGGTCGAGCGCGACCCCGAACAGGTATTCCTCCGGGCCGAGCAGATAGTAGAAGACCGCGCCGATCTCAAGGTCGAGCACCAGGCGGTCAACCTCACCGGACACGGTTCGGCGCAGATCCCGGCTGACCTGCAGCGACAGCAGGGACAGGTCTCCGGCCAGGCGTTCGTAACGGGCCCGCCGGCCAGCCACGGTGACGCCGCGACTGAAGAAGGGCTCCAGGTCCGGATGACGCAGGATGTCGGCCGCTGCCGTCTGCTCCCCCGCCCGGTGGTGGCTGAGGTAGTGCAGTCCGGCGGGCCGCAGCGCCGTGGTGAGCAGGCCGCTGGACTCCGGTAAACCGGCCGTGTACGCCTCGAAGTCGACGGTCGACGACGACACCGGCACCTGTGCGTCACCGGCGGTTTGCCAGCCGCCCGGATTCTGCGAGGGTAGCCGCACCAGCTGGCGCAGCGCGGTAGCGAGTTGGGCGGCCGCCCGGTCGATCTCGCTCGCCTGGGTCGGGTCGGCCACCGCGCCGGTGGTGGGGGACGGAAGCGCCCCGAAGCCCACCACATGTTCGCCGCCGATCACCCGGTAGCAGAACACGAGGTCCGTTCGGGTCTGTACGGCCAGCCGGACCAGACCCCCACATTGCAGCTCCCACACCCGTTGGCTGAGGTCGGCCGCCCGGTAGACGAGCTGGGCACCCGCCCGGCGGTGCGCCTCGCGGCGCTGCCCGGGCTCCGCCTCGTCGATGGCGGCCGGCGCCGACGGGTGACCCAGGAGGTCCAGGGAGAAGTCGAGGACGCCGCCGGTGTAGAACGCGATGTGGTAGATGCCGGTGCCGCCGAGCAGCAACTCCCGGCACAGCTTGCGCTTCTTGCGGAATGCGGGCACATCCTGCTCGGCCGACTCCTCCTCCAGCGCCTCGGTCAGCTGCGGATCCGTCACCTGGCCACTCCTCAGCTTCTCGGCACGTCGATGTCGGTGTCGGTCAACGCGATGACACCCGGGCCACTGGCGCCCTCGTGCATCGCGCGGATCGCGGCGAGGTTGGCGGCGGCGTCAATGGTGCAAGGATGGCGCCGGCCGAGGTAGCGCAGGCAGGTGTGATGCGTGTCCTCCTGGACCCGGAGGGCATCGGTGAGGTCACCCCGGGCGGCGAGGTGGCCGGCCTGGGCCGTGGTGGCGGTCAGCGTCCACGGATGGGTGTCGCCGAGCCGGGCCCGCAGCGTACGCAGGCCCCGTTCGCCGTCCCCGACGGCCTGGTCGTACTCGCCGGCGCCGCGCTGGAAGAGCCCCAGATTGACCGAGCAGACCGCGGTGAACGGATGCCCGGTCTCCAGTTGCCGCTTGTAGCCACGCAGGCAGCGGTTGGCGTGTTCGACGGCGATCCCGGCGTCCCCTGCCCGGTAGTAGTCCACGGCCATGCTGAGCAGGCTGGCGCGGGTGATCGGGTGGTCCTCGCCGAATCGGTCCCGGTAGCCACGGAACGTCTCGATGCTGCGCTTCTTCGCGGCTATGCCCAGCCCGAGCCGGCGTTCCGTCACCGCGAGGCTCCGGTTGACGCGCAGCTCGTCGAGGTGTTTGGCGGACTGCAACTCGTGCACCCGCTCCAGTGTCTCGCGCAGGGTGGCCAGCGACAGACCGTATTCGCCGGCCTCCCGCTCAAGGGTCCCGACCAGGCACGACGCCTGCCAGGTCTCGGGTTTCTCCGGCCCGAACAGCGACATCCACCGGCCGAGCAGCTGATTTGCCAGCCGCAGTGCCTCGCGTGCGTCGCCCATCAGCTGGAAGGCGATGGCGAGATTGTTGATCGCCATCAGGGTGTTCGGGTGGTCGTCGCCGAGCACTTCCTGGTAACCGACGAGGGTCGCCTGGTCCTCCACCAGCGCCTCCTCGAAACGACCGAGACCACGCAGGTCACCGCCCCGGCCCCGGCCGACGATGAGGGTCCGGAAGTGCCGCAGTCCGTGGCGGCGGCGCTGCTCGCTGAGCACCCGCTCGTCGAGGCGGAGAGCCTCCTGGTGTCTACCCAGCATCCGGTGCAGGTTGGCGGTCTGCACGAACAGCCGCATCGTCAGCTGATCGAAGTCGCCGGTGGCCGTCCACCGGTCGCAGACCTGCTGCGCCACCCGCACCGCCGAATGCCAGGCGTCGCTGTCGCCGAAGAAGAACAAATAGCGGAGCTGTTTCACCACCCAGTGCCGCACGGGCGGCTCGTCGGCCGTCAACGCGCCAGAGGGCACGAGGTGCCGCTGCAACTCCTCGAAGACCGGTAGGTAGTGGCGGTCGTCGGCCTCCGGGTCCGTCGGCGCGTAGCCGGCCAGTCCGCGCAGCACCTGGCGATGGCGCTCGCGTCGCTGCGGCTCGGGTATCGCCTCGCGCAGCAGGACCTGGATGGCCCGGTGCATCCGCAGCGCGGCACCGCGACCCCAGTCGATGTCGAAGAGGGCGAACCGTGTGCCGACGGTCAGCACCAGGTCGACCTCACCGGCGTCGAGCAGCAACTCCTCCGCGTCGACGCCCGCGGCGGCGGCGAGTTGGGTCAGCATCGGCACCGACCGCAGCAGGGGGAACCCGATGCCCTCCGGCGAGAGGAACGCAGCGATCTCGGCTACCCGGATCGCCAGCGGCCCGAACTCGGTGTCCCGCAGGGTGTCCAGGGTGATGTCCAGCACCCGGGCCACGGTCGAGGTGCGGGAGCCGGGAATCCGCTCGGTCGGCTCCTCCTCACCCGAGGATCGCAGCCAGTCCAGCAGCTCGGCGACGCACAGGCCGACCGCCTCCAGGTTGGGTACGCCCTCGCCCTCCAGGGTTCGGGTTCGCTCGCGAATCCACGCGGTGGCCAGCCGCAGCGCCAGCGGCAGGTGCTCCACCGCCGCCGCGATGGCCCGCGCGTCCTCGGCGCTGATGCCGAGCGTCCGCCGTAGCATCGCGGTGCTCTCGTCGCCGGTGAACGCCGCCACCTCCAGCGGTGCCGGAAGGTTGGAGGAGCCGTCGTCCCGCGAGGTGAACAGCACGTGCCCGGCGCCGAGGCGGGGCAGCAGTCCGGCCAGCACATCCGCGTCGTCGGCGTTGTCGTAGATCAACAGCCAGCGGGCGATGGCTCCGCGTGGCGCCGACAGGGCGGCCACGGCCGCCTCCGCCGCGCCGACACTGTCGGCCACGTTGATCTCCTGGGCCAACTCACCGAGAGCCGCCTGGACCGTCTCCCGGTCCTGCGCCGGGATCCACCAGACCACGTCGTAGTCGTAGGCGAAGCGGTGCGCGAACTCGCGGGCGATCTCGCTCTTGCCGACACCGGCGCCGCCGGAGAGAGTCACCGGACCACCGGCGTCGGCGAGCTGGTCACGCAGCCGTTCGAGGTATTCGCCGCGACCGACGAAGAACTCGTTCCTGGTGGGCAGGTTGGACCGCAGCCGACGCTCCGCCTCGGCCGGATATCGCGGCGCGGTTCGCAGGTCGCCGGTGGGCTGCGCGGGTGCGATGAGACCCAGCCGGCTCAGCAGCAGCGGCTGTGCCCGCGCCGCGTCGACCGCCCGCAGATCGATGACCCGGCCCGGATCCAGCTGTTCGGGGGCATGCCCGCTGGTCAGCACGCCGAACACCTCG
The DNA here is from genome assembly GCF_048060415.1 of Micromonospora sp. LOL_024. Taxonomy (NCBI): domain Bacteria; kingdom Bacillati; phylum Actinomycetota; class Actinomycetes; order Micromonosporales; family Micromonosporaceae; genus Micromonospora; species Micromonospora sp. LOL_024. Next base: position 219,258 of record NZ_JBHMIS010000007.1, on the reverse strand, counting down.
ACGCCGGTGTCGGGCGGCGCCGTCAAACCGGCACCGAGGGCCTTCACCACCCTCGGCGACAAGATGGCAATCACCGTGGCGTCCGGGCCGTACGCCGGCACCACTCCCGATCGCACGGCGTGCGGATGGACCTGGGCGTTCGCCCGACGGAGCTGCCCGCCGATCCAGTCGGCGAACGGCCGGTCGACAGGCTCGTACAGCACATGGATCTCGTCGGCGCTCTCGGCCCGGTCCAGCAGCACACCTCGGCGGTACCGGCGACGGATCCGCTCGGGAACCTCGGCCGCCCGGGCCACCGCGCCCCCGCTGATCCAGGACGCCATCTGCTCGTAGGCAGCGAGGAGACTGTTCTCGCCGCCGGGCGAATCGGCCAGCACGGCCAGCACGTCGTCGTAGGTGTCGTACGCCTGCTCCGGCACCTCCACGATCTCCATGGTGGAGCTATCGGACAGCCCTGCGGTCGACTCGTCGAGCAGGTTCGCGAACGCCTTGCGGGCCGAGTCGCGGACCGCTCCGTACCACGGTTGGCTCATATCGCGCAGCGTCGGTGCCGCGAGCACCCGGATGCCGCCGGTGGCCTCCCGCTGCAGCTGGCCAGCCAGCTCCGCCGCCTGTTGCATCGCCTGCCGGCGGGGCGGTATCGAGACCACCGTGACGTCGCTGAGCATCGCGGTGTAGCTGATGCCCGGCAGGGTGAGGTCGATCGGGGTGTCGATCAGGACGTAGTCGTAGCCGCCGTGCTGCAGCAGTTGCCGGGCCCGGACCGGGTCGACCTCCGGCAGGGCGTTGACGTCGCTGCTGATGCCGATCATCGCGAACCCGAAACTCGACCCGGATATCGCGTACCGGTAGAGGACGCCCTGTTCCGGCGCGGTCGGCGCGGTCAACGCCGCCGCCCGGTGGGTGGGATGGTCGGGGTGCGGGCTGATCAGGGCGGCGAGTTCCGCGCCGAGGACCCCGGCGGCCGGGACGGCGTCCACCCGGAACGAACGCAGGTAGTCGTAGACCCTGGGCGTCCTGGTGCACCAGTCCACGGCGAGCACCCGCTTGCCGTTGGAGGCGAGGATCCAGGCGATGTTGGCCACCGCGCTGCTGCGTCCCGTGCCGCTGGTGGGCGAGACGAACGAGACGATGGTGCAGCTGCCGACCGTCTTCTCCGGTCCCGGCGTGCCGGCCTGGCCGCTGGCGGGGCGCTGCTGCGGGACGTCACCCGGCACGGCCGGGGCGTCCTCACGGTCAGTCGTCGCCATCGATGGCGCTCTGCCAGCCCGCGTACTGGTCGCCGGCCGCGCCGCTGCGGCGCTGCAACCGGTGCAGCGCGGCCAGGAGTACCTCGTTCGGCACGGCGTCCAACGCGACCAGGTCCACGTCGGTCAGATCGATCAGATCGGAGCGCAACGCGTCCTCCCCGGTGTCCATCCCCCGATCACCGCCTGTCTGCATCTCGCACAATGATCGCGATCTCGCACCGTGATCGCGTGCCCTCGGAGCCGGACATCGACGGTCGGCCAGATCCGCTGCGTACGCCCATGATAACGGTATGACGTTGCCGTCAGACGGCCGCCTACGGCCGGGCGCGGGCCAGCGCATTGGCGGTCCGGACGCGGACCGGCGCGCCCAGTCGGGCCGAAAGCAGGAATTACAGCGCCGTACGTCGATGTATGCTGTGGGCCCGGCGACCACGGCCAGCCGGCCGCAGCCAGGACGGTGGAGTTCCTGATGCCCGGATCCGACGACGGCCACCGGCCGCCCGACGGCAACGCCACCCGGCGCGCTCCGGCCGTCGCCTTCCGCCAGTTCGTCCTCAAGCTGCACAGTCGCTGCGACCTGGCGTGCGACCACTGTTACGTCTACACCATGGCCGACCAGCGGTGGCGGGACCTGCCCCGGATCATGCCGCAACGGGTGCTCGACGCGACCGCTGACCGGATCGGTGAACACGTCCGGACGCACCGGCTCGACCGGGTCTCGGTGATCCTGCACGGCGGCGAACCGTTGCTGGCCGGGCCAGCCCGAATCGAGGCAGCCGTGTCGGCCATCCGACACGGCGTGGCACCGGTGCCGGTACGACTGACCGTGCAGACCAACGCCATCCGGCTGGACGAGACGTACCTCAGTCTGTTCGACCGGCTCGACGTGCGGCTCAGCATCAGCCTCGACGGCGACCGTGCCGCGCACGACCGGCACCGACGCGGACCCGACGGACAGGGCAGCCACGCCCGCGTCGAGACCGCTCTACGTCGCCTGACCGCAGGCTACCCGCACCTGTTCAACGGGCTGCTGTGCACCGTCGGCCTCCGCAACGACCCGGTCGCCACGTATCTCAGCCTGCTCGCGCACCGGCCGCCGGCAATCGACTTCCTGCTCCCGCACGGCACCTGGAGCACTCCCCCACCGGAGCGCCCGGTCGACCCTGGCCGGACCCCCTACGCGCGGTGGCTGATCCAGGTCTTCGACCGGTGGTACCACGCGCCGGGCCCGCCGGTTCGGATCCGGCTCTTCGACGAGATCATCCAACTGCTGCTCGGCGGCGCCTCCCGGCTGGCCGGGGTCGGTCTCAGTCCGGTGGCGGTGGCGGTGGTGCAGACCGACGGCGAGATCGAATTGGACGACACGCTCGCCGCCGCCTACTCCGGCGCGGCGCGCACCGGGCTGCACGTGGCGCGGGATCCGTTCGACGCCGCCCTCGACCTGCCCGCGGTGCGGTCCCAGCAGGACGGGACGGCGGCGCTCTGCGCGACCTGCGGCGCCTGCGACCTGCGCCGGGTGTGCGGCGGAGGTCTGCGAACGCACCGCTACCGCGCCGGCAACGGCTTCGACAACCCCTCCGTCTACTGTCCCGACCTGTACGCCCTCATCGGTCACATCCGCCGCACGGTACGCCGGGACCTGACGACGACGTCCGGGTCGTCGCGTTGATCCCGTCGGTGCACCGGGTGCCGAGAGCGGTCCTCGACGAGCTCGCCGCCGGTCGCGGCGGAGCGGCGGCGGTGGCGCTGCTACGGTCCGCCCAACGCAGCAAGACCCTGCTGCTGGTACGCGCGCTGCTGTTGCTGCTGCGCGATACGGCGCACCCCGACCGGTCGGTGGTCGAGGCGGCCTACCGCGTGCTGGCCGAGGTACCCCCGCACGATCGGCTGGCCGCGCTCGCCCACCCGCCCGTCGCCGCCTGGGCGTTCGGCACCGTGTCACTGCTGGACGCGGGGAACGCGCCGGCGGCGTACCCGGGGCTGCTGGCCGCCGTGGCGGTGACCGCGGCCGTCCGCGGCGGCACCGACGCGGAGCTCGACGTCCCGCTCGCCCCCGGCGCGGCCGGCCTGCTGGACCTGCCCGGCCTCGGCACGGTGACCCTTCCGGTCACCGCCACGCGGGCCCGGATCCGGATAGCCGGCGGGCATGCGCGGGCCTTCGCCGCCGGTGAGCAGGTCGACATCGGCGACGGCCGGTCGACGGACCGGCGCTGGCAGCCGTTGTCCCGGCTGGACGTCGCACACGGCGGGCTACCGTTGTCGCTGCTGCTGGACACCCGAACCTGGCGCCACGTGCCCGGGTTGGGCGCAGACCACCGGTTCGGCGACGTGCCGATCGACGCCTGGAGGTCCCGCGTCGACGGCGCGTGGCGGATCCTGGTGGACCACCACCGGCCGGTCGCCGAGGAGCTTTCCGCCGTGCTCCGCGCGCTGGTGCCGATCCCCGCGCCCCGCAGCAGCACCCGCAGCGGCACCTTCCACCACGCCTTCGGTTCGGTGGTGATGTCGCTGCCACCGGATGCCCGGTCCACGGCCGCGGTGCTGGCCCACGAGATCCAGCACGCCAAACTTGCCGCGCTGACCGATCTGTTCGCGGTGCTGGAGCCGGGATCGACAGGGCTGTTCTACGCGCCGTGGCGGACCGACCGGCGGCCACTGGACGGTCTGTTGCACGGGGCGTACGCCCATCTGGGGGTGGCGGGCTTCTGGCGCCGGCAGGCGCGGGTGACCGGCCCGGACGCGGCCCGGCACCACGCGGAGGTCCAGTTCGCCCGGTGGAGCAGGGCCACCGCCGACACCGTTCGGGTGCTGGCCGAGCAGCGACGGCTGACCCCGGTGGGTCGGCGCCTGGTGGACGGCATGTCGGGTGTGCTCGCCCGATGGCTGGCGGAGCCGGTCACCGAGCGGGCGAGCGTCGAGGCCCTCCGGCTGCTGGCCGCCCACCGGGCCCGGTGGGACCGGGATCGGGCACCGACCGGCTGACCACCCGCCTGGCCGTGCTCCACTACGCTGGGTCCATGGGGGAGGACAGCGAGCAGCCTGCGCGTCGTGAGTGTTTCGTGATCGCCCCTATCGGCCCCGAAGGCTCGGAGATCCGCAAACGCAGCGACCAGATCCTCAAGCACGTGATCCGCCCGGTGGTGGAGGAGCGGGGTTTCGTCGCGGTGCGCGGCGACGAGATCGAACGCGCCGGTCTGATCACCTCCCAGGTGTTGGACCGCATCATCCGCAACGACCTGGTCATCGCCGACCTGACCGACCAGAACGCCAACGTCTTCTACGAACTGGCGGTCCGGCACGCGCTGCGCAAGCCGTTCGTGCAGTTGATGGCGAAGGATCAGCAGCTGCCCTTCGACGTGCAGGGTATGCGGACGATCCTGGTCGACCACACCGACCTGGACAGCGTGCACACCGCCAAGGAGCAGCTCGGCCGGGCCATCGACACCATCGGCCGGGAGGCGGACATCGTCACACCGATGTCGGTCGCCCTCACCCTGCAGGAGCTTCGCGGGTCGTCAAGCCCGCACGAGGCCGGCCTGTCGCAGGTCATCGAGACCCTGCCGCAGATGATGGACATCCTCCAGGATCTGCAACGTCACCTCGGCACCGGCGTGGTCGGCGTGGCGTCGAGCGAGGACGACGACCATCGGCGGCTGAGGACGATGGTCGAGTCGCTGGCCGCGCGGGGCGGGGTGACCGAGGACGAACTCGCCGGCCTGCTCGGTGGCGGCAGCAGCAAGTTCGAACGGTGGGTCGAGAACGTCATCCAGCGGGTGCGCGGCTCCAACAACCATCGGCCCGCCTGAGCGCGGTCGCGTCCGGTGCTCGGCCGGAGCGCCGCAGGGCGCGCCCGCCGCTCAGCTGGACATGACGCGGGCGTGCAGGTCGGTCACCACCTTGCGGGCCGACTCGAACGCCCCGGCCTGCGAGGCGATGTAGTGGCTGAGGTGGTCACCGGCGAAGTAACCCGGCCGTCAGCGATGCGATCGACGGGCGCGGGCGCCGCCGCTCGTAGGGATAGGGTGTGGCGGTTCCGCCGGAGTCAGGAGCTTGTGTGGGCAGCAGATCATCGGAAATCGCCAACGAGCAGACCTTCTTCGACACGGCGGCCCGGCATCGGGCTCAGCGGCGGGACTCGTTGACCGAGCTGGCCGCCGCGGCGGCGCATCCCGGTGCCGCCGCCCACCTGAAGCGGTACGCGGAGGCGGCGGCCGAGGCCATCGGTGACAACGACGAGGCGGTGGCGTTCGGCCGGATCGAGTACGGGTCGGGCAGCACGCTCTACGTCGGCCGACACGTCGTGACCGACGAGCGCAGCGAGGTGCTGGTCGTGAACTGGCAGGCCCCGGCCGCCGCGCCCTACTTCGAGGCGAGTCATGCCGACCCTCGCGGCCTGGTGGGCAAGCGCAGTTACCAGTGCGCGGGCAACACGATCCAGGACTTCGCCGACCTGATCTTCGCCCAGCTCGCGGACGCGATGGACCGGCCCGACCAGCGTCTGCTCGACGATCTGGCCCGAGCCCGCACCGGCGAGATGCGCGACATCGTGGCAACGATCCAGGCAGCCCAGTTCGAGCTGATCCGGGCGCCGCGGGAGCAGGTGCTGGTGATCGAGGGCGGCCCGGGCACCGGCAAGACAGCGGTCGCCCTGCACCGCGTCTCCTGGCTGCTGTTCAACCACGACGACCTCGCACCACAGGACGTGCTGGTGGTCGGACCGAACCCGACCTTCATGCGCTACATCGGGCGGGTGTTGCCCGACCTCGGCGACGCCGAGGTGTCGATGCGTGACGTCGCCCGGCTGGCGCCCGACGTACGCCGCGGCCGGACGGAGCCGGCCGAGGTGACCCGACTCAAGGGCGAGGCACGGATGGCCGGCCTGCTCTCCCGCGCACTGGGCAACCGGTTGGGCCGGCCCGAGCCGGCCGAACGGCTCCTGCTGGGCGGGCGGTTCGTCACCGTGCCTGGGACGGAGCTGGCCGAGGCGATGGCGGTGGCGAACACGACCGAACTGCCGTACTCCCCACGACGTCGCCTGTTCTGGGACCGGGTGGTCCACCTGGTCGGCCAGCGCGCCGGCATCGACGCGGCCGGGGCACCCGCGGTGGCGAATCTCGTCGAGCGGCTGTGGCCGCAGCAGTCGGCGGCGGCGTTCCTGCGCGATCTGTTCGGTTCGCGGGCACGGTTGGGCGCCGCGGCCGGCTCGGAGTTCACCGCGGAGGAGGTGACCCAGTTACACCGCCAGGGCGCGGACCGGCTCTCCGAGGAGGTCTGGTCCGGGGCGGACCTGCCGCTGCTGGACGATGTGGCGCAGCTCGTCGACGGTCCGGGACGCCGGTACGCGCACGTGGTGATCGACGAGGCGCAGGACCTGTCGCCGATGCAGCTGCGGGCCGTCGGCCGCCGCTGCGCGAGCGGCTCGTTCACCCTGATCGGGGATCTCGCCCAGTCGACCGGCCCGTGGGCCCGTGACGACTGGGCCGAGGTGACCGATCACCTGCCCGCGGTGCGTCCCGTGGCGATCACGCCGCTGCGGTACGGCTACCGGGTGCCCGCGCAGGCGTACCGGCTGGCCGCCCGGGTGCTGCCGGTGGCCGCTGCCGGTGTGACACCGCCGGAGGTGGTGCGTACGGGTCCGGCCGAGCCCGGGATCCATCGGGTCCCGCTGACCGAGCGGGCCGGGCGGGTGGTCGCCCTGGCCGCAGCGCACGCCGAGCAGGGCGCCTTCGTCGGGATCGTCTGTCCGGCACGCTGTCGCCGCGAGGTGGAGGCGGCGCTGGCCGACAATGGTGTCGGCTGGAGCAGCGCGCAGCGCGGCGAACTTGGCGGCGCGGTCAACCTGGTGAGCCCGCAGGAGGCGAAGGGACTGGAGTTCGACGCGGTGGTGGTGGTCGAGCCGGAACAGATCGTGGCCGAGGACGAGCGTGGGCACCGGCTGCTCTACGTGGCGCTGACCCGTACCACGGCCTATCTGGACATCGTCTGTGTCGCGGATCCGCTGCCGATGACCGTGCCACCTCGGCCGGAACCGGCGGCGGCGGAGCCCGGCGGGCTGTTCTCCGATCGGACGCTACGCCGGTTCGCCGAGCACCTCGCCGGCCAGGTGCGCGGCGCGGCGCCGCCCGCGTCGTGGGACGCGGTGCTCGACGAGGTGCGCCGCGCCCTGGCTGAGGCGGAGCGGCCCGGCTGATCGCGGGTCAGCTGGTCGGTGCGGGCCGGCTGATCGCCGAGGAGTCGAGTCGCCGCCCGACCGTCCACTGTACGATGTCACGCCGCACGTCGGCCTTGGTCGCCCTGCTGGGCACCGCGATTCCGAGTTGCTTGGCGAGCGCCTTCAGCTGCGGCACGGTCAGCCGCAGGTCGTCGAGGTAGCGGCCGGCAGCCGTCCGGTCGTCGATCGCGGCCAGGTCGGTGCGGACCTGCTCCGCCTCGACCGCCAGCGGCGGCGCGGCCTTCGCCGCCCGGCCGGTGGCTCCGGTCCCGGATGTCGTCGACTCGCCCACCGCCCGGTCGCGAATCGCTCCGGTCGCGCCCGTCGCCGCGAGCTGCAACTGCAACCGAGCGGACCCGTCGGCCAGTGCGGCCAGCTGGTCCGCTGGGAGCGTACGCAGGAAGTCCGCCACCCGCAGCAGTACGGCGTGGCTCAGGTCGGCTGGGCTGGTCACGGATGCTCCTAGTTTCGGATCCGGGCGAGGAACTCGCTGGCGAGCTGCTGTAGCTCGTACTGGACGGTGGGGTTCGCGTGGGGCAGTAGGACGGCCGGAATCCCGTGCTCGCCGGCGGGGGCGAAGAGGGTCTTGTTGTCCCGGATCATCTGCCGGAACACCGGCAGTTCGACGCTGCTGGGCTGTTCGATGAAGTTGCGCTGGGCGAGGATCGGCCCGGAACCGGCGTACTGGATCATGGTGAGCACGACACCGAGAATCATGGGGTTGATCTTCACGCCGGTGCCGCCCGCGACCCGGTTGTAATCGCGTACCAGTTCGGAGAGTTTCTTGCGGAGATAGTCGATGCCGAGCGTGGAGAGGTAGTCCGCCTTGGCCGGAATCAGGATGTGATCGCTGGCGACGATGCCGGTGCGGGTGACCATGGTGAAGTTGGGCGCGCAGTCGATCAGCACGGCGTCGTACCCGGGAAAGGTCGCGTCGTCGAGCGCGTCGGCCAGCGCCCGGTGCAGCGGCAGGTAGCGCGGGCTTCCGTGCTGGAACCGGGAGCCGCCCAGGTCGGCGGCGAAGTCGAGGTCGGCGTCGATCAGCATGAGGTGGGACGGGACCAGGTCCAGCCGACCCGGGCCGGCTCGGGCGATCATCTCGTTGACCACCGGCGGGGTCACCACGTACGGATCGAGGGGGCGGGAGCCGCCGGATTGCAGCACCGCGCCGAACCACTGGAGGACGGTGCGCTCGTCGGCGAGGTCCTGCTCCCACTGGTGCGGCTGGTAGAAGGAGAACGTCAGGCTCGCCTGCGGGTCCAGGTCGATCAGGAGCACGGTGAGGCCACGCGTCGCCAGCTCGGCCCCGATGTTCGCCGTCAACGTCGTCTTGCCCACGCCGCCCTTGTAGTTGATGACAGAGACGACGCTCCCGGGCTGACGCATGGCCAGCAGCATGCCACGTGCGTCAGCGAGATTCACCGGGGGTGCGCGCGCCGCTGACCCGACGGTCGCGGTGCTCAGTCGAGGACGCGCAGCCCGTCCTCCAGCAGCGCGAGGGCACGGCCGATCTGCTCGCGCAGCCCCGCTGGTGCGTCACCTCGCTCGATGGCACCCAGGACCGTACCGACCAACGCGCCGACCACGGCACCGGCCACCGCGCGGGACTGCGCGTCGTCCAACCGGTCGGGGTAGGCCCGGCGCAGCCATTCGCCGATCAGCCGCTGCGCGGCGATCAGCCGTCGCAGCGCCTGCGCCTGCAGCTCGGGTCTGGCGAACATGATGCCGAGCCGACCCGGGTCGGACAGGTCGTCTGAGGTCGCCAGCACGTGCTCGACGAGGCGGTGCAGCGCCTCCCGCGGGGTGTCGGCCCGCACCGTGTCGAACGCCTCCGCGATGACCGCCAGTCGTTGGTCGGTGCCGGCGAAGAGCACGTCCTCCTTGGCCCGGAAGTAGGAGAAGAAGGTGCGGGTCGAGACGCCCGCCGCGGCGGCGATGTCCGCGACCGTGGTCCGGTCGTACCCCGTCGCCGCGAAGAGCCGGGCCGCCGCGTCGACCAGTGCCGCCCGGGTCTGCTGCTTCTTCTGCTCCCGCAACCCCATGGCGTTACTTTACACGGTGATGTAATTTTGCATCATGATGCAAGATGAGGTTGTCCGAGTCGAAGGGCTCCGGGTCCGCTACCCCACCGCCGCGCGTGACGCGGTGACCGGCATCGACTTCGCGGTGACTACCGGCGAAGTGTTCGGCCTGCTCGGACCCAACGGCGCCGGCAAGTCCACCACCCAGCGCGTGCTCACCGGCCAACACCACCGGTACTCCGGCGACGTCGAGGTGCTCGGCCAACCCGTCGCCGGTCGCGGACGGGCGCTGTACGAAAACATCGGCGTGGGGTTCGAGCTGCCGGCGTACTTCCCCAAGCTCACCGCCCGGGAAAACCTGGCCGCCTTCACCGCGCTCTACCGCCGGCCCGCCGACCGGCCGGAGCAGGCGCTGGCCACCGTCGGCCTCGCCCACGCCGCCGACCAGCGGGTCGCGACCTTCTCCAAGGGCATGAAGATGCGGCTGAACCTGGCCCGCGCGATCCTGCACCGACCGGACGTGCTGTTCCTCGACGAACCCACCTCCGGGCTGGACCCGGCCAACGCCGCCGACGTCCGGGCGGTGATCCGCGCGCAGGCGGACGCAGGCCGGACGGTCCTGCTCACCACCCACGACATGCCGGCCGTCGAGGAATTGTGCAGCCGGGTCGCGTTCATGCGCGACGGCGCCATCGTGGCCACCGACACCCCCCGCAACCTCCGGCTCGCCCACGGCCACCGCTCGGTCGCAGTCGAGTTCGCAGAGGCCGGACAGCTGCGGCAGGCCGAGTTCCCGGCCACCGACGACCCTGCCCTGCTGGCCCTGCTCGCCACCGGCCGGGTGCGGACCGTACACACCCGCGAGGCCGCGCTCGCCGACGTTTTCATCGCCGTCACCGGCCACCGGCCCGCACCGTGACCCGGAGACTGAACGCCCTGCTCGCCCTCGAACTGCGCACCCAGACGCGGCAGCTCGTCCCGGCGGCGCTACTCGGGCTCGCCGCCTGCTGGTCCGTGCTGCTCGCGCTGCTGCCGACGCCGGCCGCCCAGGTCGCCACGCCATACCTGATCTTCCTGGAGATCACCACGGTCGGCACCCTGTTCGCCGGCGCGCTGACCGTCACCGATCGGTCCACCGGCGTCGCCGACGCGCTCGGCGTCAGCCCCGCACGCCCGTGGGAACGGGTCACGGCGCGGCTGGCACCGCTGGCCGTGCTCACCACGCTCAGCGCGGCACCGGTGCTGCTCGCCGGGCGGCGTACCGGCCAACTCGGCACGACCCTTCCCGTGATCGCGCTGTCCGGCCTGCTCCTGCTCGCCGTCGCCGCCGGCCTCGCCGCCCGCCGGGACGAGTTCGTCGCCTTCATGGTGGCGCTGCCCGGACCGATGGCGCTGCTGCTCGCAGTGCCGCTCGCGGTCTCCGTCGGGCTGCTGACCGGACCGCTGTGGTACGCCACGCCCACCACCGGCGCCCTCATGCTGCTGCGCGGCGACTCCCCCTACCCGACCGGCCTGCTGCTCGGACATCTGGCGCTGTGCACGGCGGGCGCCGTCGGCTACGCCACCTGGCGCCAACGCGCCAGCCAGAAGGTGCCGCCCCACCGGGCCGTGCTGCACGCCCGGGCGCTGCCCAGCCGACCGCGCTGGCTGGTGTTCCCCAGCGCGGACCTGCGCAACCTCACCCGCGACTCGATGCTGGCCATGGTGACGCTGAGCCCGCTGCTGCTCGCGCTCGCACTGCGCCTGGGCTACCCGCCGCTGGCCGGATGGCTTCGGCACACCCACGGCGTGGACCCGGCGCCTTACGAAGCGGTCCTGGCGATACTCATCGTCGCGGTGCACGTACCGGTCGCATTCGGCATGACCGGCGCGCTGATCGTGCTGGACGATCTCGAAGCGGGCACGCTCGCCGTCGTACGGACCTCACCGCTCGGCGTCGCCCGCTACCTCGCGTACCGGCTGGTGGCTGTCACGCTGCTCAGCGCCGCCGGCCTCGCCGTCGCCGCGCCACTGTCCGGTCTGGTCCCCGCAGCCGCGACCGGTGCGCTCCTGCTCGCCGTACCGCTCGGGCCGCTGGTCACCCTCGCGACCCTCGCGGTCGCCCGCAGCCGGGTTCAGGGGGTCACCGCCGACAAACTCCTGGCGCTGCCCGCGTACCTGCCGGTCGCGGCCTGGTGGCTCACCGGACCGGGCGGCTGGCTACTCGCGCCCCTGCCGACATACTGGATCGTGCGATCCTGGCCCGCCACCGACGCGGCCCACCTGCTCGCCGGCCTGGCCTGCGTCACCGCCTGGCTGATCCCGCTCAGCCGCCGGGTGATCCGCAGACTCGGGTAGCCCCCCATCCTGGACGTCATGCCGGGCCGACGACCCGTCACGTCGGTGCTCCCGCGTGGCGCAGGTCGTCGAGCAGGAGACCGATCAGGCGTTCCTCCATGACGGCCCGGCCGGCCCGACGCATGGCCTCCGCGAGGGCAGGGTCCCAGGCGGTGGCGGTGGGGACACCGACCAGCGCCGGACCGGAACCGGCCGCCGGGGTGTACTCGGCGGCGCTCATCCGCCACGGTACCGCGCTCGGGTAGCGGTCGAGGGCGGCGGCGGTCAGCCGGACGCCCGTCCAGTCCAGGTCGTTGCGCCACCTGATCACGGTGCCGCCGGCCGCGCGCAGCAGGGTGTGCACCGCCGCCGAGGGCACCCCCTCGGTGCAGACCAACGGTGGCGACTGCACACCGAGCGCGGCGGTGGCGGCCCGGAGCACGGCCGGATTCTCGCAGACGAAAAGCTCGCCGGCGGTCACCGTCAGCGGGAAGCGGCGCAGCTGGTGCAGGGTGATCCGGATCGGCTCGCCGACGGCGGCGGCCTCGGTCAGCCACCGGCCGAGCAGGCCACCGTCGGCCGCGACGTTGAGGACCAGCACCTGGCTGGCGAAGTCGTCGGGGACAAGTCCGACGGATTCCCACAGCGCACGCTCGGGCTCGCCGCCGGCCGGCACCGGCACCAGCTGCCAGGCGGCCAGGGCGCGGAGCACCAGGCCGCGCACGGGCCCTTCGCTGAGCGCCTTGGTGTCGTCGAGCACCCGGTCGGCGAAGACCGGGATCGGTTCGTCCGGCGCCGGCAGGGCGTCCAGCACCCGCAGCACGTCCGCGAACGGCAGCCCGGCCCGGACGACCCGGGTGAGGGTGCCGTCGCGGCGCATCCCGTCGAGCCATTCGGCGTACCAGCCGGCGGCGGCGTGCCGGCCCTCGCCGGCCAGGTCGAGCAGCGCGTCCCGGGCCGCCGCGTCCCGCTTCGCCTCGGCGGCACGGTTACGCAGCGGTGCCGCCGAGGTCAGCAGCTCCCGCAGACCCACCCCGTGGACCGCCCGGAGTTGGTCGTCCACATCGGTCAGCCGCACCGTGAGCCGGGCCGTGCCGGCCGACCGGTGGGCACCGGTTATCCCGATGACGACGACCCGCTCGTCGTCGGTGGGTGACTGGAGCGTGACGGCGCCGTCCAGCTGTCCCCCGCTGCGTTCGAGGCTGCGCCGCGCCGCCGCCAACAGCCGCCGCCAGCCCGGATGCTCCGACAGCCGCCGCGGGTCCGGCGGCGCAGGCTGCGTCGAGGGCGCGGGAAGAGGCTGGGACGGCTCGCTGGTCACTGGTCGGCGACGTCGAGGAGAAGAGGGGCGGGGACATCGGTACGGGCGGCGGCCGGTACGCGGCGGGTCTCCGGTGACCCCAGCGCGCGGGCCAGCGTCCCGTCGAAGTCGGCGATGTTCACCGACCCGTCCCAGACCAGCAGCAGACTGGACACGGTGTGCTCGGTCGCCGAGTGGGACAGGTCGTAGTGGGCCGCCCCGCTGACAGCCGGGTGGGTGGCCCACAGGTCGTAGCCGGTCATGAACAGGTCCAGCTCGAACTGTTTGGCCAGTGCCATCAGCTCACCCCGGCCGGTGTCGTCGACTCCGGCGAACGCCTCGTCCAGGCCCAACAGCCGAGGCGCGTCCGGGCGGGCCGAGCCGAACAGCGCGTTGGCGGCGGCGAAGAGCGGCAGGTGCAGCGACACGGACTGTTCGCCGCCGGAGAGCTGGCTGTGCCGGGACCGGGTCAGCGCCTCGGTGCCGCCGCCCGCCCGGTGCAGGGTGAACGCGAAGGTCCGCCACTGCCGGTAGTCGAGCACCTCGGCGAGCAGATCCCGGTACGGCCGCTCGGGGTGCAGCGCCCGGGCCGCCTTGATCCGGGCGGCGAAGTGCCGACGCATGGTGGTCAGCGGCGCCGGACCCAGCCGGGCCGGGTCCTTCTCCAGCAGTCTGCACACCTCCCGCTGCTCGTCGTCGAGGTCGTCGGCGAGCCGCCAGCCGACGCCGACGGTGAGTCCGCTGGACATCCGTCGGGCCCGCATCTGGGTGTCCATCGCGGCCACCAGGTCACGGGCCTCGATGGTGCGGTGGTGGATCTGCCGGGCCAGCTGGCCGAGCAGCGCGTCCTCCAGGACACGTTGCTCGGCGTCGGTGAGCAGCTGCTCCTGGTCCCGCCGCTCGGCGGCGATCCGGTCGGCGAAGTGCGCGACCGGCGTGAGTCCCTGTTCGTCGGCGACCCGGACAAGGATCACCCCGTCGTCGGTGTCCCACTCCGGACGCTGGTCGAGCCCGGCCGCCGGCAGCTGCGCCTGCAACTCGGTCAGGGCGGTGGTGAGCCGGGTGGCGCTCTGCTTGAGTGACGTCTCGGTGGGACTCAACTCCCGGGTCGCCGCGAGGATCGCCTCGTGCAGGCCGACCACCTCCGGGGCCAGTTCGGCGCCGGGCGCGTCGTCGGTCACCCGGGTCGGCCAGCGCAGCTCCGTCGGGCAGCGCAGCAACCCCAGCAGGTCCGGTCGGGCGTACGGCCGCAGCCGCAGCGCGTCCTGGTGCGCCTCGGTGACCGCCGCGGCGACCGCCTGCTCACTCAGCTCGACCCGGGTCACCGCGGCGGCCCGGCGCTGCTGGGCGGCGCTCAGCTCGGCCCGGACGCGGTCCACGGCGGCTTCGGCGCGTTCGATCTCGTCGGCGGTCCGGGCCACGTCGGCCAGCACCCGCTCCGCCTCGGCACCGATGCTGGCCCGCAGGGTCTGGTACGCCTCGGCCTTCTCCCGGTGCCGGTCGACGGCGACGCGGGCCGCCTGCTCGGCGGCCAGCAGCCGGTCGACGGCCTCGTCGTGGCGTTGCTGCGCCTGCTCCTCCTGCTCGTCGGCGCGGGCCACGGCCGGGTACGCGCCGTCGAGGCGCAGCCCGCGTCGTTCGAACCGGTCCACCGCGTCGGCGGTGGCTTCCAGGCGGCCCAGGGGAAGGGACCGCTCCGCCGTTGCCCGGCGCAGCGCGGCCTCCGCGGTGGCCCGTTCGGCCAGCGCCTGGTCCAGTCGCGCGTTGGCCGCCGCCGCCGCCTCCTGCCGGGCGCGCAGCGTGGTGGCCGCCCGTTCCAGGTCCCGCAGTGCGGTGTGGATCCCGACGGGGGACGGCAGCTGCCCGGCGGCGGAGGCCACGGCGGTCAGCAGGCGGTCGATCGTCGCCCGCTCACCGTCGAGCGTCCACAGTTCGGCGTCGAGCGCGGCGAGCTGCCGGTCGCATTCGGCCACCCGGGCGGCGCGACGGGCCGCGCGGGCGGTGGCGCCGATGAACTCGCACCGGTCCTTGGCGAACCGTCCGGCGGTGACACCCTGGGCGTACCGTCCGTCGGCGCCGATCGTCACGGCGGCGGTGCTCTCCGGGCCCACCACGCTCTCCGGGCCCACCACGTCGGCCAACGCCACCGAGGCGAGCACGGCGTCGATCCGTTCGGTGGGCACCGCGTCCTGGGCCTCGCCGACCAGCACGTCGGCGAGGGTGGCGCCGGTCGGACGGCGCCGCGCGGGCAGGGGCAGCAGGTAGCCGTCCGAGTCGTCGCCGGCCACCGCGTCGGCGGCGGCGTCCGCGTCCGGGTGCACCCACGCGTCCAACAGTCCGGCGGCGTGCAGGGCCGCCTCGGTGGCGGCGGCGGCGTCGGCGGGCACCGACGCGCGGTACCGGACCAACCGCCACAGGGGCGCACCCGCCCGGCCGGCACGCGGCGCGGCCCGGGTCACCGGGGCCGGCGGGGCGTCATCCTGCTCGGCGCCGATCCGGTCCCGTTCGGCAGCCAGTTCGGCCCGGCGACCGGTCAACACGGTCCGCTGGGCGCCCAGCCCGGCCAGCCGGTCCCGGTGCCGGTCGACCGCCGGGGCGGTCGTGTCCGCGTACAGCTCCCGCAGGGTCGCCGCGCCGGGCTCGCCGACGGCGTCGACGGCACCGGCGAGCACGGCCGGAAGGTCCGGCCGGTCGAGGTCGGGCAGCAGGTCGCGGTGCTGCCGCGCCCACCGGTCGAGGTCGGCGCGCATGTGCGCCCGGGCGTCGGCGACCGCCTGCTCCGAGTGCTGCTCGGCCTGCTCGGCGGCGACCACCGCGTCCGCTGCGGCGGCGGCCTCGGCGGCCGAGCGGATCTGGTCGCGCTCGGCCTGGGCATGCCGGGCCGCCTGCTCCCGCACGGCGCGCACGTCGTCGCGCCGGGCCCCGACGTGGGCGGTGAGCCGGCTGGCCAACCCCTCGGCCGTGTTCTCCCCGGCGGACCACGGGATGCCGGCCGCCTCGGCGTCGAGCAGCAGCTCGGCGGCGAGCCGGTCCGCCGCCGACCGGGTGTCCCGGGTCGTCGTCACCGCCCGCTCCCACTCGCCGCGCCGCCGGGCGGTGGCCGCCTGCTCGTCGGCGACCGAACGGCTCGCCCGCTCGGCCGCCTCCACCAGGTCGTGCACGTGCCGTTCCAGGTCGGCGAGCTGCTCGTGGGACTGGTACGCCGCCGAGCTCTTCAGCCGGTCCAGGTGTGACCGCAGCCGGCCCGGCTCCCCCTCGACGGCCCGCAGGGCGGTACCGGCCGTCGCCTCCGCCTCGCCGGCCGTCGCGGCCTCCGCACGCCCCTCGGCCAGCGCCCGGGACCGGCCGGCGATCGCGTCGCGACGGGCGGTCAGCTGGTCGGCCGCGGCCCGCGCGTGGGTCCGCAGGTAGGTGGAGTAGACGGTGAGGAAGGCGGCGGTGGCCCCGTCCGCCGCGGCCAACCCTTCGAGGGTACGGGCGACCGCCTCCATGTCGTCGAACGAGCGGGCGGCCTCGACGAGCAGGTGGTCCTCGATGGGGCGCAGCCCGCGTTGCAGGGTGCGGGACAGCTCGACCGGGTTGAGATCCTTGGCCAGTTGCGGCTTACGCAGCGTCAGCACCAGGTCGAGCAGCTGCTCGTAGCGCGCCGGGCCGAGACCGAACAGCCGGGTGTCGACGAGGTGACGGTACTCCTCCGGCGAGTCCCGCACCGCGTCCGCGCCGAGCAGGTTGATCAGATCCCGCCGGGTCAACGGCCGGTCGTCGGCGTCGAGCAACGCGAAGTCGGCTCCGACCCGACCGTCGGTGACGAAGTGCCAGCGGGTCACCCGGTCGACGTGCCGGTGGGCCCGCAGCCCGATCCCTACCGTCACGTACGTCTCGCCGTTGCCGAACTCCATCCACACGTACGAGTGGGCCACCTCCTGCCCCCGGTAGAGCAGGTTCGACTTCATCGTCCGGTCCTCGCTGGCGAACGGGTTGAGCCGACGGGGCTCGATCCGCCCGTCCAGCACGTACGGGAAGAGCACCTCCAGGGCCTTCGTCTTGCCGGAACCGTTCGGCCCGCGCAGCACCAGCCACCCGTCGACGAAGAGGAACTCCTCGTCGCGGTAGTCCCACAGGTTGACGATTCCCGCCCGGGTGGGCGTGAAGCGACGGACGGCGCGTTGTTCGATCACAGCGTTTTCCCGGGGTTCAGAAGAGGGGCTCGGGCTTGGCGGCGGCTCGTTGCCTGACCGCCGCGATGGTGTTGCGGTAGCGACCGGCCAGCGGCCGGACCAGCACGCCGCCCGGTACCCGGACGACCGCGCCGAACCGTTCCAGCAGCGCGATCGCCTCACCGCCCAGCCGTTGCGGGTCGGCGTGCCACTGGGCACCGAACGCCGACCCGTAGCGTCGCAGGATCTCCGCCACCGCGTCGCGCAGGAAGCTGTCGGTCACCAGCGGCAGCCGACTCTCGTCGGGCACCCCCGGCGTCCCCTCCGGCTCGACGGGAGCGTGCGGCCCGACCTCGTCTTCGAGCTGGACGAACGTGTCGGTGGGCAGGCCGGCGTCGACCTGCCCGACGAGCACCCGCTGCCGGGCGGCCTCGTCGGGTGCGGCCAGCCGCCGGACCCGGCGACCGTCCGGGTCGAGGGCCCGGTCGGCCAGCTCGACGGCGAGCAGCACGGCCGCCTGCGCCACCGACCCGGTGCCGGGGAACCGCTCCACGGTGAAGCCGGCGGTGTCCACCAGCAGCACGCCCTCGGCCCGCCGTTCCAACCGCAGCCCGGTCAGCCGGGCCAGGTCGGCGGCGAGGGCGGTGCCCCGCAGATGGTTGGCGACCGTGGAGTCGACGTCGCTGAGGTAGACCACCGGGGACTCCACCACCGTCCGGCGGGCCACCTGCGCGGTCCGCCGGCGCTCGGCGTTGCCGCTGCTGGCCAACGACCGATCCAGCAGCCCTTCCACCGAGCCGACGTGTTGCAGCACCCGGGCCGGGCGGAACAACGCGACGATCACGTCGCGTGCCACGTCGTACAGCGCCTCGCCTGCTCCCGGGTCGGTGGCCCAGGCCGAACTGGAACCGTCGGCCAGCCGCAGCGCACCCCGCTCCTCGAGCCATCCGACCGCGTCGACGAACGCCCGCCGGTCGGTACCGTGGTCCGGATCGAGGCCGAGGCCGCCGATCCGGGTCGCGTCGGCGGCCACCGAGTCCGCCAGCTCGCTGAGGGTGATCTGGACACCGGCCCGACCCAGCACCGCGAGACAGAGCGCGAGGTACGCGTACCGCCGGCGGTCGAACTGCCGGCCGGTACGCGACCGGGCCGGTTGGGTGGGGTCCAGGCGATCCTTCGCCCGGACCAGCCGAGCCGTGCCGCCGTGCAGCTCCAGCCGGTATCCGAACGCCTCGGAGAGGTCCCGGCGCAGCGTCGACGCGAACCGCCGCACCCGGGGCAGCGCCCGCTCGTCCGGCCAGGTCGAGGTGATCAGCGGATGCCGCAGCACCAGGCGGACGGCCCGCTGGTAGTCGGCGAGTTCCAGCTCGGTGAGGTCAGCGGCGAAACGGTGCCGAACAGGATCACTCATGCCGGCACTCCGCTGCGCTCCGTGCCAGCATGAGGCACCACCGCACTGAGCTGACGATTCACTCGCTGACGCTCGCTCATGCCGGCACCAGTTGGCGGTGCACGGCGGTGTGGCCGGCAGCGGCCACGCTCAGCGCGTACCCGTCGAGGAGGAGCCGGCCGGCGGCGGTGCGCACGGTGGTGAAACGGCCCGGAGTCGGGGTGAGGGTGAGCCGGACGCCGTGCCCGGCGGCGGCGAGCGGCACCGCCCGGGCCGCGCCGACCCGCGCGGCGAGGGCGATGTCGAGCAACCGCAGCAACACGGTCGTCTGCTCCGCGTCCAGCCGGTGCCCGTCGAGGTCCTCCGCCGCCAGGACGGCGGCGGCGTCGGCGAGCCGGCGCTCGCGGGCCAGCTGGTCGGCGCGCAGCCGGTGCCGGCGGTCGTCGCTACGGTCGATCCGGGCCGGCCGGCCCCGTCCCTGCCCGGGTTCCCGGCCGGTCGCGACCAGGGTGCGTGACAGCTCCACCGCCGGCGACTCCCACCACGACAGCCGGGTCGGGATCGCCTCCGGATCGGCGTGGGTCACCGCGACGTGCCGGGGAGCGCCCAGGCCGAACACGGCGTCGAAGAGCGCGTCGGCGGCGTCCTGCGACGGGACGCGGGTGAACCAGGCGGCGAGATGGCGCAGTTGCGACTCGCGGCTCACCCCGCCACGGCGGGCTTCGGTGACCCGTCGGAGCAACGCCAACACGTCCCCGATGGCGGCGATGGTGGCGTCGGCGAGCCGGTCGGCCTCACTGGTCTCCTCGGCACCCGGTGGCGCCAGCCACGACCGCAGCCCACGCCACCGGCGCCGCCAGTCCTCCAGACGCTGCGTCGGGGTGTGGAAGAGCCGCTCGTCCGCCTCGGCCGCCGCCTCGACCAGGCGCTCCAGGCCGGTCGCCTCCACCTCGTGCACCGCCGCCCGCAGCCGTGGCGTGTAGCGCTGCAACTCGTCGTGGAAGTCCCGCAGGTGGGCCAGCAGGGCATCCTTGTGAGCGAGGAACGCCTCCGGGCGTACGTCGTTGGTGCGACTCAGGTCGCCGAGCATGTGATAGAAGCGGGCCGCCCGCTCGGCGATGTCGGCCAGCGCCCGGTCGAGGCGGTTGAGTTTCCGGTAGACCTCTTCGGCGTCGCCGGTCTCGTTGGCCGCGGCGAGCGCGGCCAGGTCGGCGAGCAGGTCGGCGAAGACCAGTCGGGACAGCGTGCTGTCGTCCATCGTCGCGGTCAGGACCGCCTCCACCGCCCGGTGGGCCCGGTAGCCGGCCTCGGTGAACTGGTAGACCGAGTGGCGGTTGCGGTACTCGGCGAGGGTGCTCGCCCGGGTGCCGTCCTGCCCCCGGTCGAGGACCCCCCACTCGACGAGGGCGTCGAGCAGCCGAGGCAGCTCCAGCTCGGCCGGATCCGGGCAGTCCGGGTCCGCCTCGTGCAGTGCGCCCAGTGTCGCGGCCACCTCGGCGGTGTGCAGCATCACGTGGTAGCTGGAGCGCGCCGCCTCGAAGGCGCGCAACAGCCAGCGGTACGCGAACCGGTTCTCCGCTGTGACATAGCCGAACAACCGCATCCGGTCGTCGAGCCCGAAATCGTCCAGCCCGAAGGTGGGCCTCGACGGCTGCGCGGTCATCTCGTCCCTCCGGCGGCGGTCTCGTCCCGCAGCACCTTACCGAGACCCTCCGGCGGCGCCCCGCTCCACCCGCCAGGTGTGTCGGCGCGCTGTTCGGCTGTCTCACGGGTGCATCGCGGTGACGCTGGGACGAAGGCGATCGCGTCGAAGCTGCCGGCCAAACCGGGCAGTTCGTGGTAGCGGTCCTCGTCATGGTCCGCCTGGTCGAGAGCGCCGCCGGGACTCACGGTGGCTGACGCCGCACCAGGCGGCTGGTCAGGAACGGGCTGGGCGTGCCGTGCCAGAACACGGTCAGCTCGTCGCGGGGCCGGGTCGCGGCCACAAAGAGCAGAGACCGGTCCCGTTGGCGTTCACGCTGATACCGCTTCGGATCGGTGTCCCGGTAGCGGCTGATCACCTGCCGGGGGACGAGGCCGTCACTCACCGCGGCGATCACCATGCGCTGGTACTCCAGGCCCTTGAACCGGTGCATGGTGCCGACATGGATCCCGTCGGGCTGCTTGGGGCCGTCCGGTCCGATCTCCACCACCGGCAGCCCGTCGCTCTCCAGCCTGCTGATCAACTCCGCCGCCAGCTCCTTCGTCGGCACGCAGATGGCCACCGAGCCGTCAGTCGGGCTGCCCCAGCTCCGCAACTGCTCGACGATGAGGTCCCGTTCCTGCGCCCAGGTCGCCGCCCCACGGAAGTGCGGCCGGCCGCCGCGCAACAACGAGCGGTAGCCGGCCAGGTCTTCCTCTCCGCCGTCGAGGTCGTCGTACACCTCGCCGGTCATGATCTGCAGGGCGTCGGCGAGGATCTGCCGGGTGGTGCGGTAGCTCAGCGTCAGCCGCGACGACCGGCCACGGATGTTGACGCCGAGGCTGCCCAACGTGACGTGGTTGTCGTAGATGCGCTGGTGGGTGTCACCGGTGAGGAACATGTCGTCCGGTTCGGGCGCGACCATGGCGCGCAGCATCTTCCAGTGCGCGGCGCTGAGATCCTGCGCCTCGTCGACCACCACGTGACGGTAGCGCGGCCGGTAGAACCCGCCAGACGGATTCCCGTCGGCACCGCTGTGGTGGGCCGTGCGGTCCATTTCGAGGCGGGCGGCCCGCTGTGCCACCTGCCGCCAGGTCCAGATGCCACGGTTCTCCAGCCAGCTGGTGAAGCGCTCGGTCAGCTGCCAGATCTGGTCGCGCTCCACCCGGGTGAGGCTGCGGCCACGGTTGGGCCGGCGGGCCTTGAAGTAGTCCGTCCGTGAGTTGAGCACCTGACCGAGGATCACCTGGGTCCACTCGGCGGCGAGGAACTCCGCCTCCCAACCCGCCTCGCCCGTCTCGACGAGGAACTCGGCCCACAGCTCGGGTACCCGGCTGTCGGTCACGACGCGCCGACCGCCGCCCGACTTCGCCTCGGCCACCACCCGGCTGGCCAGCCGGTCGATGTTGACGATGTCGACCCGCGACACGAGATCCTGACCACCCAGGGCCATCAGCCGGGTACGCAGGTCGGCGGCGAGGTTCCGGTTGAAGGTGGTGAGCAGGATCGGCTTGTCCACACCGGGCGGCAGTTGGCGGGCGAGGTGCGCCACCCGGTGCAGGGCGACGATGGTCTTGCCGGTGCCCGGGCCACCGCCGACCCGGGCAGGGCCGTTGTACCGGCGCTCGACCAGCTTGCGTTGGGTGGGGTGCAGGAAGATCTGCCACCGCTCGAACGCTTCGCCGAGCATCGCCTGCAACGCCTCGTCGTCGGAGGTCACCTGGGTGGCGGGGCGCTCGACGGCAGCCTCGAAGTCCTCGGTGTCGACTGGATCGTCGGCGCGTACCGGGTCGGTGACCTGCTGGAGCACCTCGTCGTAGGGGGTGCCGTCGAACAGCGCGAAGAGCACGTCGGTGGTGAGTTGCGGTGCCCGGTCAAGCAGCTCCAGCAGCTCGGCCTCGGTGGTCAGTTCCCGGATCTGCGGCAGCAGCAATTCGGAGACGCCGAGCTCCAGCAGCTGGGCGTCGGCGTACGCCGCGAAGATCGGTTTCTGCGCGGGTTCCGCTTCGACCTGCGGGGGCACCACCCGACCGACGATGCTGTCGCCGACCGGAGCCAGGTCGACCACCTCGATGCCGCCGGTGACCCGGTTGATCCGGTACGCGTAGCGGCCGAGGTCGTCGTACACTTCTCCGCGGTGTTTGACCGCGACGAGCAGGTAGTCGCGTTCGGCGATGTGCAGCAGCAGCGCCCGGTGGTCCTTGTTGACCCGGGCCGACATCAGTCGGGTGTCGCTGGTGAGCGCCTTGAGACTGAGCCCGGGGTTCTCCGGGTTGTGCCGGAACTTGTGCATGAACTCGTAGACCGCGCCGATGTCGGCGCGGGTGAGCTTCATGACCTCCTTGTCGGCGCGGTCCAGCATCCGCAGGCTTGCCCCGGTGTTCATCGCGGTTCTCCCCCACTCGACGCTTTGATTTTCGCCGCCAGCTCGTCGACCGACCATTCCCGGGCGGTCCGGGCGTGCCAGCCCGCCTGCGCGTAGGCCCGGTCGCGGTCTTCGGTCTCGGGGTCGTCGGAGGGGCCGCTGAGCACGATGGCGAGGCGCCGCTCGGGCCACGCCAGCTCGGCCTGCCAGCCCTGGTCGCCCAGTTCGTAGCCGACGACCGGTGCGGGCAGGTCCTGCTGGGCGAGCTGCTGGACGAGCTGGTCCAGGGTGTGCTCCTCCGGGTCCAGGTAGCGAAGGACGTCCCGCCACGGCGACTGGCTGCCGAGGGTTCCGGCCCCGGTGGACACCGGCGGCGTCACGACGCCGAGCCAGGTCGCCGTCTCCTCGTCGAGCGGCAACGCCCGGTGGGCGGTCCCGAACCCGGTGCCCTCGGTGACGGCCATCGAGGCCGGTTCGAAGGCGTCGAGGTCGGACACGGCGAGCTGACCCGCGTCACCGCCGCCGTTGCCGAGGAACTGGACGACGTTGCCCCACGCCAGCCAGGCCGCCCAACGTTCCTTGTGTCCCGCCCCGGCCACGGCCGCCGGCAGGTCGTCGAGGACGGCCAGCGCCGACCAGGCCGGTAGGGGTCTGCTGCGGCCGTCGACGACGACGGTCACCGGGCAGTCCGCGTTGTCCCGGGCACGGGCGATCATGATGTGCCGTGCGGTCGGGGCGGGCAGGGGTTCGCCGCGCAACGCGGCCAGCAGGCGCTGCGCCACGCCGCCGGAGTCGGTGGCGGTGTTGTCCCGCGCCTGCTTGAGCAGACCCGCCAGAGTCGCTTCGGCCCGACGCTGCCATCGGGTCGCATCGGGCTCGGCGAGGAAGCGCATCAGCTGCTGGATCGGGTTGACCCAGATGGTTTCCTCCAGCTCGTCCGGGTGCGCGCCGGGCAGGAACCTCCGGTAGTTCTCCCGGGCCGCCTGCTTGCAGACCCCGCCGTACGGGGTCCAGCGCCCCTGCCCTTCGGTGCCGCCCCACGTTTTGACGTCGTCCCAGGTGGCGGCGAAGACGAGGTAACCGTGGGCGCGCAGCCGGGCCCGCTTCTCCGCGTCGTCGGCGAGCCGGTTGTACTGGGAGGAGGCGTGGTATTTGAAGCCGTCGAGGTAGACGGCCACCTCGGGCGAGGGCGCGTCGAGGCGCTTGAAGTGGACGTCCGGGCGGGTGCCCCGGACAGTGTTCTGTAGCTTCATCTGCCAGTGCGTGACGCCCTGGCCGTTGTCCCGCACGAACCGCAGGTCGGCGATGCGGGCACCGTCGTGATCGGTCCGACGGTCGATGCGCAGGCCCGAGTCGGGCGCCGCGCCGAGCGCCAGCAGCTTGGTCAGGAAACGCATCTCCAACTCGCTCTCCACCTGGTGGATCAGCGAGATCTCGTCGGTCCGGGTGCCCTCCTCGACGTCCCAGGTGTCCAGGAGCTTGTCCAGCATGCCCAGCGCCTCGTCGCGGCTCATCAGTGCGAACTCGTCGTTGCGGGCGTAACGCAGCAGGCAGCGGTGGCAGACCGCTCTGCCTTCGTGCCGGCAGACGCAGTCGGCGATCCGCGTCCGGGCCAGCTCCAGGACGTTGCGGAACTCCTGCGGCCTGGCGAGACGGTGCAGGTAGCCGGTGCCCTGCGGTTGGGTGTCGTAGACGACCACGAAGTTGCGGGTTCCGTCGCTGTGACCGTCGGGCATGGTGGCCGACACCGCCTGAAGGTGCGCGGGGTCGCCGCCGTACTGGGCCGCGATTCCCAGCCGGACGGCGGCGGCGAACGACACGATGCGCTCCTGGACCACGGCGGTAGCCGCGGGGATCAGGATGCGCAGCGCCTCGGTTTCCAGCTGGTGGGCCAGAATCAGATCGACGTGGGTGTCCGGTGCGGCCGGCGAACGTCGGTACGCACACCAGGGGCGGTGGTGCTCGGCGCCCTGCACGACGGTCGAGCCGGATGCCTGCGCGGCGAGTTGCGCGCTCACCGCGGGCGCGCCGTCGACTGTGGTCCCCCCGCAGGAGGTGCAGGTGTGGAACCGGTTGATCCGCACCTCGTCGCCGGCGAAGAACTCCGCCGCCCGGTCGTAGCGTTGGGCACCGAGGTTGAAGTGGCGGATCATCGCGTGCCGGCTGTAGTCGACGCCGAAGGTGTCGTGTGCGTGCCGCCACGAGGAATCGACCTTCGCCGGGTCGACGTCGACGGCGACGGTGGTGGCGTAGAAGCGCCGGTCCCGGTCGTCGCTGTCGTCACGGATGCGGGCGTCGTCGCGCTTGTCGCGACTGAGCACCCGGGTCGGTTGCAGCACCTGGAACAGTCGCCCGTGATCGGCGATGCCGGGGTCCGCGCATCGCGGACAGGCGCTGGTGTCCTCCTTGGCCAGGTGGGTACGGACGTAGCCGCACTGCCCGCAGACGCGCCACTGCTCGTACGACGGCCGGTCGACGGTGCCGACGTCGAGCCCTGAGATCTCGTGCCGGTAGCCCCGCACGTAGTAGCTGTTGCCGGGGGCGATCTCGACCAGCGCCGGGCGGGCCGGGCGGGCGTACTCGCGGATCTCGCTGTGGAACCGGCGGTCGCCGGCGGTCTTGTCCTCCCAGGTGAGGGTGGCTTCCAGGTCGGTGCGGGTGTCGATGAGCGCGTAGTTCGGCAGCAACCCGAACGCGACCAGGGTGCCGTGAGCGGCAGCCGCGCTGGCCTCCCGGAGCCGGCGACGGACCGCGGCCTCCTCGGCCCTCAACATCTTGATCTCGCGGGCGTGGTCGGGGTCGCTGGGCACCAGGGTGCCCCGGGCTGCGGCGAGTTCCTGGAGCCGGCGGCGCAGGTCGGCCAGCCGGGACTCCCAGACCTCGTCGGCCTCCTTGACGCGACCGACGACGCCGTCGACCGCGAACTCCCGTAGCTGGTCGGCGGCGGCCCGCAGGACCTTGTCGCCGAAGAGGGCCAGGAACTCCTCCGGCAGCCGGCCACCGTCGCGCCGGCTGGCGTCGGCGAGACCGGCCAGCCAGCCGGTCGGACCGAACAGCACGTGCGCGCGCCGTGGCATCGGCAGCACTCCGGCCAGTCGGCCGCGGGCGGCCAGGTCGATCAGGTGGGCGAGGTACTGGCGGCGCAGGATCTCCACGGCGGAGAGGAAACAACCGGGCGGGACGATCTGGCCGGCGATCATGTCGCGCGGGTCGGTGAGGTAGTAGCGGTCCCGTTCGGAGCGCCCGACCAGGGTCAGCACGAGCGCGTTGCCGCTGCGACGGCCGGCGCGGCCGGCCCGCTGCACGTAGTTGGCTGGCCCGTGTGGCAGTGACGCCAGCACCACCGCCGAGAGGGCGCCGATGTCGATGCCCATCTCCAGGGTGGGTGTGCAGGAGAGCACGTTCGGGTCGGTGTAACGCCCGCCGTCGCGGAACTGCCGCTCCACCGTCTCCCGCTGGGCGCGGGTGAGCATGCCGGTGTGTTCGCCGGTGACCACCCGGAACACCGGGCTGTCCAGGTAGAGCCGCCGGTAGTAGTCGTCGGGGGCGGTGTCGTCGGGGGCGGCCTGGAGGTGGCCACGGCAGCGGTACTGCCGGCACGGCTGACCGATCCAGTCGGCTACCCGGTCGGGGTGCTCCGTCTGCCGCCAGTGGCAGGTGTCGCAGCCGACACCGCCGGCCACGGCGGACGCCTCGTCGAGCCGGGTCACCCGCAGGTGGCCGGGCAACAGCCCGTACACCATGTTGCCGTCTTCGGTGTCACCGACGGCGACCACGTCGGCGGCGGCCAGGGCCGGAAGCAGCCGGGTCAGGTAGCCGGCGGTGTCGCCGGGACCGAGGCCGAGACAGCGCGACGTCCAGTCCTGGTACCAGTTGCCGCGCGCGGTGAGCACATCGAACTCGGAACGGGATTTCGGTGTGGCGAGCAGAAACGCGGGCGCCGACAGGCCCTTGGGGAACGCGGGCATGCCGGCGGGGCGGCCGCCCCAGACCTGCCACCGGGTGCCGCCACGCTTGAGGTACGGCAGCAGCCACTGGTGGAACACCGCGCCCCGGGTACGCAGCCGTTCCAGCAGGCCCCGGACGAAGGCGAGGTAGCGGGCGTCGTCGGGTGCCGCGCCGTCCAGGTGGCCGGGGCCGGTGAGGTGGACGTCCCGGCAGATCGCGGCGGCCCGCGCCGAATTTTCGAGGGTCACCTCGACGGCGACGCTGCGGGTCAGCTCCAGGGTGCGGCCCTGCCGGGAACGCAGCCCGGTCTCCATCACGGTGGCGAAGACGAGACGTTCGCTGATCAGCTCCCAGGTTTCCCGGCTGCCGGTGTGCTCCCCGGCGAGCAGGCTGTCGACGCCGGGCTGGTCGTGCAGGTCCGGCGGCACGACGGTGCAGAGGATCTCCGGCTGTGCCGCCGCCTCGACCATCCTGGCGAAGAGGTCGTCGAGCCCGATCGACTCTCCCGGACCGAGCCGGCTGGCGAGCAGGCAGCGCAGCGAGAACGAGTAGGACCGGTTGGCGACGAACCCGGCGCGGTGCGCGGCGTCCTGCACCGAGTCGTTGAACAGCAGCGTCTTCTTCTCCGCCTCGTCGAGTTCGCCGCCGGTGAAGAGTTGCGTGATCGCCACCGAGGCGAGGGTGGCCAGGCCGGCGCCGAGGAAGCGGATGCCGTGGTCCAGCTCGCAGGACGGGCAGCGGTCCTTGTCGGCGCTGTCCAGGTCGACAAGGTCACCGAGCACCACGAGCGCGTCGTCGGTGAGCTGGCCGTCGCGCTGCTCGTCGAAGGGACGCACCCGCCGGCCGTACTCCAGGACCAGCAGGCCGGCCGGGCGCTGGCGTACCTCGTCGGGGGTCGCCGCGATCAGCGCGCGGACCCGGCGCTTGTCCCGGCCGACGCTGGCCCGGTAGATCTTGTCCGGGTCGGTTTCCAGCTCCTGCGGGTCCTTTTCGGGCGACAACGCCATCCAGCCGGATCGGCCGCAGTGCCGGCAGTAGATGGCCGGCAGCCGGGGGTGGCGGTTGTCGGCCACGACCACGTCGGCGTCGGTGGCGTACGGGTCCAGCTCGCGCGGCGCTTCGCCGTACCAGCCGAAGGTGGCCTGGCGGGAGGTGCCGCGCAGCAGGCGCGAGACGGCGCGTACCCACAGGTGGGTTTCGATGTTCAGCAGCGGACGGCCGGGGGCCTGCGGGTGCTGCGCCACGGAGAGCAGGCCGACGAACCGGGCGAGCGCCTTCGCCGTGATCTCGGGCCGGGTCTTCATCACGCTGCCCCAGCCGGTGGCGTTCTTGCGGGGCAGCACGTCGATGACCTCGTCGAGGGTGCACGGCCTGGCCTGGAGCGAGTCGAGCACCGCCTTGGTCAACGGGTGCTGGCGCAGCAGGTCGCCCAGGCGCGCCGGGTCGTCGAGGCAGTCCTCGCCGAGGACCAGCTCGGCGACCTGCGCCATCATCGCCTCAGTGTCGCGGTCGTCGACGGCGGCGAGCTGCTCCGGGCTGGGCAACGGCAGGCTGAAGTCCTGGTGGGCGACGAATTCGCCGGCCTCGTAGCGGTCCTCCCCCACCAGCGAACCGGCCTCGAAGGCGACGCCGAAGACCTGCTCGGCGACGTCGCGGATCGCGGTACGTCCGTCCCGTCCGCCGCCTTCGCCGAGCGTGGCGGAGGTCGCGACGGGACAGATCGGCCCCAACGGCCGCTCCGGCTCGGTGAGGCCGAGCGCGGCGGCGAGCCGGCGCAGCAGCATCGCCACGTCGGTGCCCTGCGCGCCGTCGTAGGTGTGGAACTCGTCCAGCACCACGTACGCCGGTTCGGCGCCCTCCCACAGCGGCAGGTCGTCGGCGCGTTGAAGCAGCAGGTCCAGCATCTTGTAGTTGGTGATCAGGATGTCCGGTGGGGTGCGGCGCATCTCCGAGCGCTTGGTGAACACGTGCGGGTACTCGATCGCGGCCACGTCGCCGATGTAGAGACCGGCGGTGACTCCGGCCAGCGCCGGATCGGTGAGCAGCTCGTTGATGCGAGCCGTCTGGTCGGTCGCCAGGGCGTTCATCGGGTAGAGCAGGATCGCCTTGACGCCGACCCGACCCTGCTGCTTGCGCCGCCGGCAGTGGTCGAGCACCGGGATCAGGAACGACTCCGTCTTGCCGGAGCCGGTGCCGGTGGTGATCAGGGTCGGCTCGGCCGCCTTGCCCTTCGTCGACAGCCGGGCGAACGCGTTCGCCTGGTGCAGGTAGGGGGTGAAGTGGGCCGGCGCCCAGTCCAGGCTCGCCCGCCAGTCGCCCTCCGCCGGCCGGAACGGGGTGCGGATCCGCAGGTACGGGCCGCGGAAGATGCCCTGCTCCGGGTGGCAGAGAAACCCCTCAAGCCCCTGGCGTACGCCGTCCTCGGTCAACCCGAAGGTGGTGGTCAGGTACTGGGTGAGGGTCCGGCGCAGGGTGTCGGCGGCGATGGTCGGCCTCATGAGCGGATCACCCGGGGATGCTACTGCACCCGTGACCTGCGCTGACCCGGCCGACAGGCCACGATCGCCGGATGAGTCGGATTCGCGACAGCCCTCGTTGCCAGCGACGGGCTGGGGCGCTCGCGGCACGACCGGAACCAGCCGGCAGGCCAAGTTAAGATGCCCGCATGAGCTCAGAGGCGGTTGGCAGGTACATGCCCCCGGTCGTGACGCTCGCTGACCTCACCGCGATGATGGCCGAGGACGAACACCACCGGTACGAAATCAGCCCCGAGGGAGTCGTCTCGATCATGCCGCCGCTGGGATACGCCCACGCCATCATCGCGACCCGGCTCATGGTGTGGCTCGCCCAGGGCGGTGTCCCGGCGGACCGGATCACCCAGGCGGTCGGGTTGCGCATCCCCGGGCGTGACGGCGGTCTCGGCGGACGCATCCCCGACCTTGTCGTGTGGAGCAAGGCGCAGGCCGACGGGGTATGGCTGCCGGTCGCCGACGTGCTCCTCGCCGTCGAGATCATCTCGCCCGGCTCCGAAGGCGTCGACACGGTGACCAAACGCAGCGAGTACGCCGCCGCCGGCATCCCGCAGTACTGGGTGGTCGACCAGGACCAGGCTCAGACCGTCGCCATGCACCGCCTGGACGGCGGCCACTACGCCGTCCGCGCGACCATGCCACTCGCCTGGCTGACCAACACCGACCCGGCTGAGCACGACCTCGACTGAAACAGGGCGAGCACAACCTGGCGAGCTCTCCGTCAACCGCGACGACTCGCCGCACCGGGCGGTGTGACACATCGTTCGAGCAGGAGCCCGGCCACCCGTGCGCCGCCACGCCCCGCTACTTCCTCGCACGAGGGTGAAGGCTGTACTACCGTTTGTGATCTTCTACCGATCGCATTCGATTTCGATGAGGTGACGGCTTCCCGATGGTCGCAGCGGCAGAGACCACCCTGCAAGGTCTGCTCGAAGGTGCGAAGCAGTACAAGGTTCCGCTATACCAACGCACGTACTCATGGCAGGACCATCAGCTGGAACGGCTCTGGGAGGACATCGCCCGGCTCGCGGACGATCGAGCCGAGAACCCCAAGACGACCCACTTCATCGGCTCACTGGTGCTGGCGCCCAGCCCGAACAATGGCCCGGCCGGCGTCGGTGACTTCCTCGTGGTCGACGGCCAGCAGCGGCTGACGACCCTGTCGATTCTGCTGTGCGCGATCCGCGATCACCGGGTGGCCACCGAGGGCGACGAGCACCGCGACCGGCTCAACGATCAGTACCTGATCAACAGGTACACGCCGCACCGCCGGTTGAAGCTCGTCCCCACTCAGGCCGACCTCGACGCGTACCTCGCCTGTGTGGACTCTTCGGCGCAGGTCGGCGGGGGTGCCGTCGGTACCGCCTACCAGTTCTTCCGCGGCCGGCTCAAGCCAGCCGACCAGGCGCAGGTCCAGCGTCTGGAGGATGCCGTGATCTTCGGGCTGGCGGTGGTTTCGGTCGTCGCGCAGGCTGACGACAACGTCTACCGGATCTTCGAGTCGCTGAACAACACCGGCCTCAAGCTCACCCAGGCCGACCTGCTGCGCAACTACCTGTTCATGCGCCTGCCCGATCGAAGCAAGACCGTCTACGATGCGCACTGGCTGCCGTTGCAGCGGCGACTCAGTTCGCCCGAATTGGAAGTCCTGTTCTGGCTGGACCTGGTGCACACCGATCCACGGATCACCCAGGGCGACACGTACGCGCGCCAGCAGGCCCGGCTCGACCGGCTCAGCACGGAGGACGAGGTCGAGGCGGAGGTGCGCCGGTTCGCCCGCCTCGGCGCACTGCTGGAACTCATCCTGCGCCCCGAGAAGGAGAAGGATGCGGAGGTAGGGTTCCGGCTGCGACGGCTGCACGCCTGGGGAACCACCACCGTCTACCCGATCCTGCTGCACCTGCTGGACCGCCGCGGCCTTGGCACCGCGACCAGCGCGGAGGTCGCGGCGGCGATGCGGTACCTGGAAAGCTTCCTCGTCCGGCGGCTGCTGATCGGCCGGGCCACCGCGAACATCAACCGCAACCTGCTGTCCATCGTCACGGAGATGGACAAGAGCCAGCCGGTCGACCAAGCGGTGCACGCCTACCTGTCGGCCGGTCGCAAGTACTACGCGACGGACGCCGATGTACGCCACGCGGTGCGGTCGCTGCCGTTCTACACCAACGGGCGCGCGTCGCAACGCACGCTGGTGCTGCGCTGGTTGGAGCAGTCGTACGGCAGCAAGGAACCTGTCCAGCCCGAGAAGCTGACCATCGAGCACGTGCTGCCGCAGAATATCGGGCCGGAGTGGCAGCGCATGCTCGCCGCAGACCTCGAACCGCACGAGAACGTCAACGAAGTGCACGACGCCCTCAAGCACACGCTGGGCAACCTCACCCTCAGCGGGTACAACGTGGAGTTGGGCAACAGTACGTTCGCGGTCAAGAGGGTCGAACTCGCCAAGAGCGGCGTACGGCTGACCCGGGACGTCGTCGCCTCCGAACGCTGGGGTCGGCCCCAGATCCATGCCCGCGCCGACGCTCTCGCCGAACTGATCATTGACGTCTGGCCGGGCCCCACCGGACAGGCGATCGATCAGTCCGAGGTGCGCTGGGATCTGATGGAGAAGGCCCTTTCCGCTCTACCGGCCGGGGCCTGGACGACCTACGGGGACCTTGCCGCTCTGATCGGCACCGCACCTCAGCCTGTCGGCAACCGGCTGCGCAGTGTGCCGGTCCCGAACGCCCACCGGGTGATGCAGGTGGAGGGGACGACGGCCGGCGGTTTCCGGTGGCCCGACGGGCGCACGGACGACCCGGTGGCGGTGCTGCAAGCTGAAGGGATCGTGTTCGACCAGCACGGTCGCGCCGACCAGAACCAGCGCATAGACCTCGATGAGCTGGCGCAGCTGGTCGGGCTGGCACCCGACGAGGTGCCTCGGCGGCTGCCCCGGCCACGGCCCGGTGAGGGGCCGTCCCGCGCCGACCGCTTCGCCGAGCAGCTCGGCGTGTTGCAGGACAAGGACGTCATCAAGGCCACGCTGACGCTTCTCGACAGCTGGACCGAGATGGGCGGCACGCTGCTCTATGGCGGCGCGGCGGAGACGTCCTGTTTTCTGATGGCCCGTGAGCGCGGCCACCGGGACGGCGACATCTGGCCCATGACGCTCTACCCGAGCGGCAAGGTCGAGGTGGTCTTCCAACACATGGCCAGCCGCGTGCCGTTCGACGATGCCGCGCTGCGTGAGGAGTTCCGGCAACGCCTCAACCAGCTTCCGGGCGTGCACATCGCCGCCGCCAAGCTGACGCTACGCCCCGGTTTCCCGCTGACCGTGCTCTCCGACAGCACCGCCGCCGGCTCCCTCATCGAGCATCTGCGCTGGTTCGCCGAACAGGCGCACCGGTCAGAAGAGGCGGAGGAGACGCTAGCGGTCTGAGATCAGGCGTTGCCACCACCGTAGCGGTCATGCGTCGTTGAGGCGTTCATCGCAGGTACGACCGCAGGCAGCGCATGAGGATCGCGTCGGCCCAGGCCGCCCGGGGGCAGGTGCCGTCCACACGGCAGGCCGGGCATCTGCGGGTGTGGGGGTCCTCGGTGGGACTGCGCCAGTGCGCATCCGCCACCCGGTTCGCTTGTTCGAGTTGGGCGGCGGTGGCAAGAAGATCGTCCGGTGGCGTGGCCTCGGTCGGTTGACCTGCGGGCGAAGCCGGGATGGCCTGGGTCTCGAATGTTCCTTGGTTCCGCTCGCCGGTCCGGTCCGGTTCGTAGCGGCTCGCCCGCTGGTTCCGGCCCGGCGCCGCCAGCCGCTCCTCGGGCCGTTCGTGGACGAGAGCGCCGTCGCACCGCGACGTCACCCGGGCCTGCGGTACGACGTGCTCGATCGCCTGCCGCCGGAACCGCCCCGGCACGGCTGCGTCCGGCACCGCCTGCCCGGTCAGGTCCAGCGCGACCTTGCCGGGCCGCAGGAACCACTTCCATCGTCCGCCCATGTCCCCACACCTCCGCTGCCCGCTCGACGTCTCTGCCCGTCGTCCCGTTGCCGTCTCGCGGCACGATCCTGCCGGGCGGCGCGGCGGCCGGTTCGGGGGAAGATCCGGCCGCCGCGCTGCGGCCATCCTGTGGCGGTACGCAGCGAAAATGCAACGTCCTGCCACACGATTCCTTGCGATTCCGCTGATTTTCTTTCACGCGATAACCGAATGTTGCACAGATGGGAAACGGGATGTTGCAGGGCGGTTCAGGAAGGTCACGCTTCTGCCGATGAATGGTTCTCGGGTCGCAAGCAACCGGTCCGCATCGAGACATCGTTGCCTGCGCGGTGAGCCAACCGTGCAGCGTCGTGGCCAGTTGTACGGGCTGGTCAGGCTGCACCGGACGACCCGCCCCATCGATCAATGCGATGTAGGCCCAAAGTTCCCCTAGATCAGCCGCTTCGACGGTTGCCGTACTGGCGAGGACTCTGCACCGTGCCGGAACGGCCGTGGGCGCGGCTCGCGGTACCCCCGATGTGGTTGGCGGCGGCCTTGCCCTTGGACCGGCGTGCCGCCCGGTTCTCGAAGGGCTGCGGCTGCTCCTCGGTTTCCGCTTCGGCGTCAGCGGTGGGATCGGCGTCGCTGGTGGGGTCGGTCATCGGTGTCTCCTCGTGCTGTCCGGGACTGGGCTGTCCGCTGCGGATCTGGAAGCGCGGCGCCGCGATACGCAGACGGTAGCGCGCAGGCCGACCCGAGTCGGGACCGACTGCCCGGGTAGCCGTCCGCCCACGCCGCTTCGGCGATCGGCGCCGACCGTTTTCACGCGGCCGGCACCGGGGCGCAGCGCTTTCAGCGCGGCACGTACGCGGTCAGCTGGTCGGCGAGTTGCTTTGGACGGCTGAGCGCCACCGCGTGACCACCGTCGATTTCATCCGGTACGGCATGGAGGCGGTCGGCCACCACGCGGCGCTGGAAGTCGGGCGGGAAGAACCGGTCTTCGCGGGCGATGAGCACCCTCGTCGGCACGTTCGGCCACGCATCCAGGGGCCACGGCTCGGTCCATTCCGCGCTGACCTGGTCGCGGCCGTGCGCCGAAGCCTCCGCGACGATCTCGGCCGGCACGCCATTGTAGAACTGTTCCTCCTCGCTGAATCCCTCCGCGCTGCGGTGGCCGGTGTTGCCCCACCAGTCGCCGGGACTCTCACCCGGCTTCGGGATCATGGGAGTGAGCAGGACGATGAGCCGCACAGGCAGCTTGTCAGCGACCAGCGGCGCCGTGAACGCGCCATACGAGTGTCCGACGACCACGAGGTCGCTGCGATCGCCGACGGCATCGACGACCGTGTCACAGAACTCGGCGAAGCCTGCCGCCCTATCCTCGATCGGCAGCTCCGGCACCACCACGTCGTGGCCCCGCCCGGCCAGCTCGGGGCCCAGCAGATGCCAGTCCCAGGAACTGCCGCCACCGCCGTGGATCAGAACGAAAGTCGCCATGCGCCAAGGCTCACACAGGGGTACGACAGTCAGCTGCACCGCCCGATACGCCACACCGGCCAACCACCGGCGATGGGGAACGGTCAGTCGTTCGCCTCTGTGTGCTACCAAGAAGCCGTTGCCGGCGGGCCCTGGACGTACCCGGACGGCGTTTATGAAAGGCATAGGTACGTGGATGAGAGCGATCGTGTACGACCGGTACGGGCCACCGGATGTGTTGCGCATCGACAACGTGCCCAAGCCGTCTCCTACCGCCCGGCAGGTGCTCGTGAAGATTGCGGCGACCTCGGTCAACCTGAGCGATTGGGAGACCCTGCGAGGCTCACCGCTGTATGCACGTATCGGTGGGCTGCGCTCACCGGCACGCCGGACACTCGGCTCGGACATCGCCGGTTGGGTCGATGCGGTCGGCCCGGCCGTCACCCGGTTCCGGCCCGGTGACGAGGTGTATGGCGACAACCTCATGCTCAAGGGCGGCTTCGCCGAGTACGCGATCGCCCCCGAGTCGGTGCTGACCCACAAGCCCGCCGCCCTGACCTTCGCCGAGGCCTCAGCGGTCCCACAGGCGGGCGTGATCGCGTGGCAGGGGACCAGAGGTGCCGCAGCCGGGAAGCGGGTTCTGATCAACGGTGCCGGCGGAGGATCAGGTTCCTTCGCCATTCAGCTCGCCAAGCACCTCGGCGCCGAGGTGACCGGCGTGGACAACGCCGGCAAGCTCGACTTCATGCGATCGGTCGGCGCGGACAAGGTGATCGACTACCGCAGCCAGGACTTCACCCGCAGCGGCCCGTACGATCTCATCCTCGATCTGGTCGCGCACCGGTCGGTGTTCGCCTACCGTCGGGCACTGGCCCCCGGCGGCCGTTACCGGTGCGTCGGCGGATCGGTCTCGGCGCTGCTGCGCGTACTGACGGTCGGTGCCGCGGCCGGCCTGCTCACCCACCGCCGCCTGGGCGTGCTCGCCGTCAAGGAAGGGCCGACGCATTTCGAACCGGTGGCCGACCTCTGCGCCACAGGTAACCTCACCATCCACATCGACCGATCCTTCAACCTCGAGCAGGTACCCGAGGCGTTGGCACACGTCGGAGAGGGACGCGCACTCGGAAAAGTCGTCGTGACCGTCAACTGACCAGTGACGTCAAGGGCGATGAGCGACTCGTAGGCAAGCCCGGCCCAACAGCCGCAGTGGCCTGCGGCCGGCGAGGACCCGGATCTGCCGCTGGCATCGCGCGCTGGCCGGCGCGGAGGTCACTTTTCGTGTCCGCCGGGCTGGTGATCCTGGGTCACGCGATGTTGGCCAGCCGATCCGACAGCAGGCCCACCACGGCTCGGACGCCCAGGCTGATGGCCCTCTCGTCGGCGCCGAAGTCGGTGGCGTGGGTGATCCCGTGCATGCCGGCCGCCTCGCTCGCCACCCCGAGGAAAATCATGGCGCCCGGAATCTGTTGTAGGAAAAGGGCGAAGTCCTCGCCGTTGAACGGGTACGCGGCCTGCATGGTGACAACCTCGCCGACGGCCCGCAGTGACTCGGCTGCGGCCAAGCTGAGCTCCGGTGAGGACACCATCGCCGGGAACGGCGGTGTGGGGAACTCGATGGCAGCGCCGTCCGCCAGCCGCCGTAGCTCGTCGCGGATCTCGGGGTAGCGGTCATCCGGCCAGGCGCGCCACCAGGCTTTGACTTCGTTGACACCGGCGTACGACTGGACGTACACGTAGCGCGAGAGCGGGCCTTCGGGGGTCGCGAGGTTCTGGACGAGTTGCCGCATCTGCTCCGGCGTCTGCGGCCGGCGGACGGTGGACAGCGCATCGACGGCGGCGGCGATCCCTTCGCCGCCGGAGGCGGGCAAGGAGATGCGGCAGTGGTCCTGTCTCCTCAGCTGGCTGGAAGACGAACACGACGCGACCGTGCGCAGGTCGCCGGCGGCAGAGTTCCTCGGCGGCGCCGACTGCGATCGTGGTGTGGATATCGTGCCCGCACAGGTGGGCGGCACCGGGCACCCGGGAGCGAAACTCGGTGTCGAAAGTCTCCGTGTCGGGGACGGCGTCCAGCTCGGCGCGGTAGGCGACGGTCGGGCCGGGCTTGTCGCCGTGCAGGACCGCGACGACGCCGTGGCCGCCGACACCTGTCGCCACCTCCAGCCCGGCCGCCTGCAGCCGCTGGGCAACCACGACGGCCGTGCGCACCTCCGCGCCAGCCAGCTCGGGCCACCGATGAATGTCACGCCGCAGCTCGATGATCGCATCGTCGTACATCCGCAGAACTATCCCGCACGACCGACGCCGAATCTGTCCCTAACCGGACCAGCCGAGTCACCCACAAGCCCGACGAAGTATCGCCAGCGCACCGTGGCCGGGTGTGACCCACGATCTGACCGGCACCGTCCCAGCGCTCAGGTAGCGCCCTGACCGCAACGACGCCCCTGCTGCGGTGCTCGTGCGACGGAGGCTCAAAATCCGCCACTCACGCATATGGGAATTGCGCGGCGATGGCTGCTGTCGGGGGTGTCTTGTATGGTCAGACGGGTATTCGCTCTTGCGCGCACGACGCCCCGAGCAATCAATTATCGGGCAACCGATGCACGTTTCACCAATGGCGTCCTGATGTAACAAAATGCAACATGGAGAGGGGTGGCCGATGGCCGACGACATGGGATCGACAGTCCCCAGGCGACAGCTCGGGCGGGCGCTGCGCGACCTGCGCACCGAAGCACGCATGACCCTCGACGGCGCGGCCGAGGCCATGCAGTGCAGCCGACAGAAGATGTGGCGCATCGAGACCGGCCTCGGCCCGACCCGCGCCGTCGACGTCAAGGCCCTCTGCGAGCTGTACGCCGCCACCCCCGAGCTGACCACCGCCCTCACCGCCCTGGCCCACGAAACCAAAGCAAAAGGCTGGTGGCACTCCTACGGCGACGCCATCCCAGACTGG
Source organism: Micromonospora sp. LOL_024 (assembly GCF_048060415.1). NCBI lineage: Bacteria > Bacillati > Actinomycetota > Actinomycetes > Micromonosporales > Micromonosporaceae > Micromonospora > Micromonospora sp. LOL_024. The sequence goes on along the minus strand of NZ_JBHMIS010000007.1, from coordinate 181,712 downwards.
TTCGAGATGTACGTCGGCCTCGAATCCGCCGCAGCGTTCATCCGTCGCTTCGATGAAGCGCTGATCCCTGGAATTCTCCAGTCACGTCCTTACGCACTGGCGGTCTACCAGCACCGACACGAGGTCACCGAGGACGAGCGGGAGCGTCTGGTCGAGGTACGACTACAGCGGCAGGCCCTTCTTCACCGGCGGCTCCCCCGCGCACCGAAGCTGGAAGTGATCCTGGCTGAGGCAGCGTTGCTCCGCACGGTTGGCAACGCAGCCACCATGGCTGACCAGCTTCGTCACCTGCTAGACGTCGGGGAACTGCCCAACGTCTCCGTGCGGGTGCTTCCGCTTACCGCCGGGATTCATCGAGGCGCGGAGGCGGGGACCTTCGTCATCCTCGACTTTCCGCCCGGCAAGCGGACCACGCCCGAGCCGCCGGTGGTCTACTGCGAGTCGTGGACCGGTGCGCTCTACCTGGACCGGCCGGAGGAATACGCAGCCTACGAGCAGGTGTGGGCGAGCCTGGATGATCTGACGCATGATGAGGCACAATCGAGGCAACTCATCAACAAGATCATCGGGGAGGTCCACCGTGGCTGACTTGTCCGACGCTCAGTGGCGCAAGAGCACCCGCAGCGGCAGCAACGGCGGCGACTGCGTGGAGGTCGCCGACAACCTGTCCGGCATCGTCGCCGTACGCGACAGCAAGGATCCGGCCGGGCCCGCCCTCGCCTTTGCCCCCGCCGCATGGGCCCGCTTCGTCCGGTCCACCATGGCCCCGCACTGAGCCGTCCACCAGACGGGAGCGCAGCTGGCGGGCACGCCGGACGCGCTCCCGTTGTTTGACAGGTCAAACGGTCGCGTGTCCAGCAGCAGGCTGGGTCGCCTGGTTGAACAGCGACCACCGGTTTCGCCCCGGCTCCACGTTCGACGGACAAATCGCCACAGTGTGTTCGCAAGTTGCGGCATGCCCCGTTAGTCAAATCCGAGTAGTTTTAGTGATCGGTGCGAGTTCTGGCTGTTTCGGCGGAGGGTTTGCGCGATGGATGTGATGCCAGCCAGGCGGAACAGGCTAATCGCGGTGTTGCGCAGGGTGGCCAGGGCCCGGGGTGCGTTGCCGGTTCGTAGGCGGCAGGCGTCATCGCGGTAGGTGGTGTCGCGGAACTGGTGCAGGACCTCGATGGACCAGTGGCCGCAGAGCCAGTCGGCCAGTTCGGCGGGTCCGGCCTGCTCGGCGGTCAGGTTCGTGATCGCGTGGACGGTGACGGTGGACCAGCGGCCGGTGCCCGGGTTGTAACGGCGGCGCCGGATCCGCAGGGCCTGGGCGGCGTGCGGGAAGTCCAGCGCGAGCGGACCGAGACAGGTGACCGCTTGCAACCGGCGGATGTCATGGCGGCTGTGCCCACGGTTATGGGCCTGGTCCAGGACTTCGATCTTTGCCCACCGCAGGGCCTTGACCTGCGGCAGCCACCCTACCGTTGATCTTCACGAAGGTCCGCACCATCCAGATTCGCCAAGTATCCCTGCAACAACAAAACTCCGTCGGGGTGAGGATCGGGTACACAGGCTAAGACGGCCGCCAGCCTTCATCGATCGCATCCTGAAGTCGCTTGCTGAACACTGCATGCGCCTGCCGGTACTCATTCTCTCGATCCGCCTTGTAGAACGGCGCTTCATATCCGTCGGGCACCGCGCGCGACTCCGAATCATCGAGATATGCGATCAACTGTCCATATGCTTCATTCGGCTGTTTGAGGCCACGCGCATAGTAGTCTCTGGTGATCCTGCGTCCGTTATTGTCAAACCACATCGCGGACTCATAATCGTGCAGCACCGGAAAGCGGGCCCGATACATCGAGAGCAACTCTTCCGCAGCAATGCCCAACCAAACGGCGACGAGTGCATCAAGTTCAACTAGGGCTGATCGGCGGCACCGTTCCGCCCGTAGCGCAATTTGCATGTTCCAGTCTGGGTCGACATCGGCGAGGGTCTGCGCCTCGGGAAGTTCGGGCCAGTCCACCGCCCAATCCTCCTCGTCTCGCCACCGTTCGTCATAGAGGTCGTGCCAGAGCCGGGCGTACGAGCGAGTGAGGCAGTTGAGGCGAAGCACACGTAGCAACGCTGCGGACGCAAGGGGGTGCCCTGGTTCGGGCGCGGGCATCAAGCCCGCATTTCTCACTTCCAGATGGCCTCGGCCTGTGATCCGAAGCAGGTAGTCCAATGGCAAAGAGGCCCAGAAGGCTGCGTGCAGGGCGGTCTCCAGATCGCTACTGAGAGCCATCGAGCGGACTGCATGAATGTGCGTCGGGCCCGGTGGGATGATGGCCGCGAAGAGGCTGCGCTCGGTGTTGAGCGGCACCATTTCACGCCAAGCTAGGCGGTAGAACTCGCTGTACGCCTGCCCTCTCCAAACGTCCTGGGCCAACTTGTATGCAGCAGGCTCGACGGCGGGGCGATAATTGGTCCTTGGGACTGCGTCTTCTGCACATGCCGTAAGATCCCACGGCTCATAGTCCTTCGGGCTACGACAGGGGATATTGGGCTGCTTGGCGAGTGGCGTGGCAACACCGAAGTGCGGACCCTGGAGAACAACCATACGCCAGTCTTCAGGATGCGAGCCTTGCCATGCGATGATCCCGTCGTTCTTGGCGCCCTTCTCGTGGAATCCCGCCGAAATCAGAGGTTGTCGATCGACGAGTCGACGACCGACGCTTGCCAAGGCCGCGATAGCGGCTTGTTCACCCACGGTAACCGGCTGGAGCAGCCTTGTCTGGTCTGTGCGAGCTGCGAAATCTCCAATGACTAGACGCCACTCCGCGAGCACTGTCTTGTCAACTGTGACGAGCCTTCCCCGGTGCGGTCTCAGGTCCCAGGTTCCTGCGGCCTTCATGCCTGGCAGTTCGCCTTGCCCGTCATGGGTTAACGAACCGATCAATGTCTCCGGCGCATACAGCCAACTCGCGTGGGTGAAGGAAATATCGCGCCGTGGAACCCCATACACGTGAATGCCAAACTCGCGGGTCCAGCTGATCTCCCTGAAAATCAGTCGCATATTTTGAAAATGCCCATGGAGGCGTAAATGGCGATAGGCTGCCGAACGCAGTCGGCCCTCCCGGGCGCCGCTGAAGTGGCCGTCGGGATGGACGAGACCCACCGTTCCCCTGGTCGAAAGATTTGACCACACGCGACACATGAACGCACGGTACAGGTCCGGCTGCGTTCCAGCAAGCAATGGGTAAATCGCCGACGCTGAATAATATGCAACGTACCCGGAATTGACAGCCCTTTCTTGAAGGAAGAAGCCGTCGGCTGTTGCGACTAGCAATTTTCGGCTTTGCCGAGTTTGGTGCGATGGATTCTCGACTAGGGCGAACCAGGTATCACGTTCGGCCAGGACGGCGTTCTCTTCCCACAGTGGGCGTACCCAGGGCGGGTTGCCAACCTGAAGCTCGAAGCCGCCCTTTGCGAACGCCTGGGCGAACGTCAATTCCCAGTGGAAGAAGCCCTGTTGGTCGGCGATCTGGTTGGCGGCGAGGAGCCAGGGGAAGCGGTCGGAGAGCATCCACGGTGAGTCCACGCCGATTACGCCGTCGAGTTTCTGCTCGAAGTCGCTCATCTCGGCGAGGCTGGTGAGTTTGCGGCCGTAGAACGCTTCGGTGGCGGCGTCGGCGTCGGTGCGGCCGATCAGCGCCTCCGCGAACGTCAGCCAGTCGTCCAGGTTGGTCAGTGGGACCTGCTTGCGGAGTTGTTCGGCCACGGTGGTCCGGCGGCTGCCGGTCGCCCTGGTGGGCAGCTTCGTCTGCTGCGGCTGCACCTGGCCGAAGAGGTCCGCAGCCTCGTAGACGGCCGGTTCGTCGTACGCCGGCTCGTTTCTGACGTGGGCGACCTGGACGGGCGCGGCCGGGTAGGTGGGGTCGGAGCCGTCGAGGAGGCCCACCTTGTCCAGCGGCCAGAACCACAGGGCGCACCAGACGTCCATCAGGGTCTTGAGCCGCCAGTACGGGGTGCCGGGTGCGGTCAGGTCGGCGAGGATGTCCTCGCGGGGCACCGCCTCGGTGACCGGCGGCAGGTCGTCGGCGCCCCACACCGGGATGTGGCGGCGGATCTCCCGCTCGGAGATGGCGAGGCGCTGCTGCACCAGGCCCCACAGGAACTCGACCCGACCGGCCAGCGCCTGCAAGCGCCTCACCTGGGAGTTCCTTCCCTTGGCGGAGGGGGTGCGCTTCATCGCCGTACGCCAGGCTTTGAGTTTCGCGGTTTCGGTCGGCGCCAGCTCGCGGGCCTCGCGCTCCCCCGCCACCGCGCCCCAGCCGTCGGCGGGAAGCAGGAAGTGGTGGACGGTGCCCTCGTCGGTCGGGCCGTCCCGGAACGGCCTGTCGGCCGGGGCGGTGGTCAGCCACGACTTGTCGGCGAGCTGCCCGGGCTCGTAGGTTTTGCGTCCGCAACCGATGAGCGAGTTGCCGCGCTGCAGGTGCAGGCCGAACCAGGGGGCCTGCAGGCCGGCGTGCATGACGTTGAGCCAGAGCGACACCTCGGCCAGCTCGACGGCGGTGCGGTTCAGGTCGACGCCGTAACTGTTGTGCAGCGCGATGTACGCCTTCACCCGCTGAAGCTCCAGGTGGTACTGCTCCGGGTCGAGGGTGACCTCCAGTTCGGTCTGGCGGCGGCGCAGGTACTCGGCGGCCACCTGGTTGATCGCCTCGTTGAGGAACGCGCCGGAGCCCAGCGCCGGCTCGCAGATCGTCCAGTCCAGCAGCTCACGGGCCGCCGTGGTGGTTCCGTCCTGGTCGAGCCGGTACTTCAGGGCGAGCTGGACGGTGACCTCGGTCAACGACTGCGGCGTGTAGTAGGAGGCGCTGGTCTGCCGGTCCCGGCCCGCGAGCCGGTAGACGAACTGGCCCGGCTGGTAACTGACCCGGCTGCGCACCCCCGTGTACGGGTCCTCCCTGGTGACGAAGACGGCGTCGTCGTACTCGTCGACCTTGGAGGCGGGGATCATCCACGAGCCGTCCTTCGGGTCGCCGTTCTTGGCGACCTCGTAGAGCTGCTCGGTGGCGACGAAACCGGTGTACGACATCAGGCCCTCGTAGACCGCGCCGAGCTGGTTGATGCCGAGCTGCGCGTACGAGATGAACCCGCCACGGCGACGCTTGCCGCCCCTGGTGAGCATCAACCGGCGCAGCACCTCGTAGAGCACCTTGTTGCGCAGCCGGGTGTCGATCCTCGGGCTCTTCGGGTCGTCGGGGTCGCTGCCCGGCTCGGCGATCAGCCGGCCGATCAGCCTGGTCTTCTCCGGCAAAAACAGATCCGACCGCATCGGCTCGAAGCGCAGACCCTCACCCTCGCTGGCCCGCTCGTCGACCCCCGCGCCGCCGCGCGGCCGGTGACCGCCGTTGACCATGCGGAACAGCAGGTCCAGTGACTCGTGCAGGTGGGTGCCGTCCTCGGCGGACGGGGCGAGCCGGCGGGAGACCAGCTCACCGAGGCGGGCCAGGCTGTAGCCCTCCACGTACTGCGGGTCGTTGACCGGCAGCACACCCAGCTCGGGACGCGCCTCGGCGTAGAGCAGGAACAGGATCCGGTACAGGTACCGCAGGGCCTCCCGGGCGAGTTCCCTGGCCAGCTCGTCGAGAGCCATCACCTGCTGCGGCTGGAAGCCGGCCCGCCGGATCTGGTCGAGGACCCCGTTGGCGATGAGTTCCACAGAGACCTTAAGGCCCTCGCGGAGTTCGCTGGACACGCCGACCGCGTGCTGACGGGAGCCGGCAACCAGCTCCGCGAGCGGTTCGGTGCCGCCCTCGGCGGGCGGACGCAGCGAATCCGCGCCGAAAAGGGCGGCGACGACGTCGAGTTCCCTGTCGTCGTTGCGGGCGTACGCGGAGTCCAGGCTGACCGCCAGATAGCGGCCCTCACCCCACACGCTGCGGTCGGCGAGCGTCACCACACCACCGCTGAGGATCAGCACATAGCGCAGCTTCGGGCTGTCGGCGGCGAACAACAGGGAGGCGAGCTTCGCGCCCGTGGCGACAGTCTCGGTGCCGGACAGGGTGAGCGGGTCGAGCAGGCGACCCGCACCGTCCGGATCCTGGGCCGCCTCGGCGTCGACCGCCCAACCACAGTCCAGCGCGACAATGCCGTGCCCGGCGCCCAACTCGGCGTGAGCCACCCGGATCTCGTACTCCTGGCCGGCCCGCTGCACGGAGACCGTCTGCGGCTGCGGTGCGAAACCGAGCGCCCGCAGCACATCCTGATGCTGCTTGCGCAGCCGCTCAGGGTCGAAGAACTCGACGTCGGTCAGCTCCGTCCGGGCGTCGAAGTACTGCCGGCGCATGCCACGCAACCCGGTGCGCGGGGTGCCCTCCCCCGCCTTCTCCCGCTCCGCCCACTGCTTGACCAGGCCACCCTTGACGGTGGCGGGCAGGATCTCGGCGAGATAGTGCGCAGAAAGGTACTCGCCACGGTTGGTCAGCGACTCGAAACTCATGCCGGCACTCCGCTTCGCTGCGACGGTACGAGGACGGCGAGCACCCGCAACAGCGGATCCCCGACGGTCTCCAGACGGTCGAGCAGGTCGTGCTGCTCCCGGACGGTGGCGTCGACGCGTTGGCGTCGCCTCTCCCGGTGCGCGCCGGGCAGCTCGTCGACGAGGCTGGCCTGCTCGAAGGCGGTCAGCCGCTCCCGGTAGCGACGCAGCGGCCCCGCGTTCGACTCGGCCCACTCGGCGCCCTTGTCGCCGAGGTGCTGGCGGGCCACCTCGACGGCCGCCGGCAGCAAAGCCCTCAACGGACCGACCGCGATGGCCTCGGCCCGGTTCACCATCGTCGGGCCGACGCCGGCCTGACGCAGCACCTCGTCCATCGGCCGGACCGTCGGCGACCCGGGCAGCCCGGCGACGGCCATCCACTGCACGACCGTCGGCTGCCCGAGACGGTTGGCGTAGACGCCCTGGATCAGGAACGTCGGCGCGGACACCTCGGCGGTCAGCACCGGGGCCTGCTGGCGACCCAGCCGGATCAGCACCTTGTCGACCAGCCAGTCGACCATCGGATGCACGTCGCTGAGGAACGCGATCTCCGGCCACATCGGGGTACGGCTCTGCCGGGCCTGGTCGAGCTTACGCTGCGCGAGCGCCCGATCGAAGGTGACCTTCAGGCGCAGGTCCTCGCCCTCGCGGTGGGCACGCAGGTAGGAACGGGGCAGGTCGGTGAGCCGGTGCACCAGGTCGTCGGGGGCGAGGAAGGTCAGCAGCTCGTCCTCACGGCGCAGGTCGATGTGGTCCTCCGGCCGGTCCTCGTACACCTCGTACAGGGCGGCGTCCACGAAATCGCGGGTGGAGCCGAAAAGCTTCGGCACCCGGGCGCGCGGCACGTCCGCCGTGACGGGCGCGCTACCCACCTCACCGAAAAGATCGGCCATCACATCGATCTCGGCGTCGGCGCTCGCGTAGGACTCCTCCACCGTCCTGCCGGCCAGCAGGTCACGGACCAGCCGGTCCTCCTCGGCCTTCGCGTCGTAGCGACCCGTCACGGCCTCGACACTGCCGAGGCTGCGGTGCGCGGTCTCCTCCCGGTCGAGCAGCTTCTCGGACACCGTCCGGTCGTCCTTGGCGTCCTCCCGGCCGGAGCCGAGGATCAGCGCGCGGAACTGCGGCCGGTGGCGCTGCCCGTAGCGGTCGACCCGGCCGTTGCGCTGCTCGATCCGGATCAGGCTCCACGGAATGTCGTAGTGGAACAGATGGTGGCACTGCTGGTGCAGGTTGACGCCCTCGGAGGCGACATCGCCGGTGAACAACAACCGCACGTCGCTACCGGCCAGCTCGAACTCCTGAAGGATCGTCTGCTCGTCGGCGTCGGCCACCCCGCCGTGCAGCACCCGGATCGCGGTCGGCTTCAGACCCAGCATGCCGGGGACCACCTCGGCGAGCCACCTGATCGTCGGTACCCGCTCGGAGAAAACCACGGCCCGAATGTCGCTGCCCCGCCCGACACCGATTCGCCTCAACTCCTCGACCAGCCCGTGCAGCTTGCTGGAATCCCGGTCGGTCATCGCGGAGGTCAGCTCCGCGAGCCGGTCCAAAGCCGTCCGCTCGGAGCCGGTGGCCTTCCCACGCCGGTTCGTCACCGTCTCGTGCAGCGCCCGGTGCGAGGACAGAAAAGACTTCAACAAGGTGTACGGAAACAGTCGGTGCTGCCCGGTGATCGCCTCGTCGGACCACTTGCCGGCCAGCCACACATCAGTCAACTCGTCGAAAATCTGCTCCTCGGCCGGGGTCGCCGCGCAGCGCACCGCCTCCGACGGGCCACGATCCGCCCAGCGGTCGCCGATCTGGTCGCGTACCTCCGGGCTGATCTTCGTACGGCGCAGGTAGAGGTGGGCGATGTCGCTGGCCCGGTAGTCCTTCTCGTTGGCGATCGCCGCCGGGTCGAGCAGCGAGATCAGCTGCGCGAAGGACTCCTTGTCACCGTTGTGCGGGGTGGCGCTGGCCAGCAGCAGCGCGTCGGTCTTGGCAGCCAGCCGGCGGGCCAGCTCGTTGCGCTGAGTGCCCTTGTTGATCAGATTGTGCGACTCGTCGATGACGACCGCGTCCCAGGTGGTGACGTCGAGGTGGTGCCCGAACTGGCCGGCGTCCTTGAGCGTGTCGACGGAGATGATGGCCCGCCTGAAATAGGTGAACGGGTTCCGCCCGGCCGGGATCTCCTGCTGGATGCGCTGGATGCCGGTCGAGTCCAACCGCACCAACGGGATCGCGAAACGGGTCCACAACTCCCGCTGGAACTGCTCCAACACCTGCTGCGGAGAGACCACCAGGATGCGCTCACCCCGCCCCCGGCGGATCAACTCGGCCAGGATCAGCCCGATCTCCAGGGTCTTGCCCAGACCCACCACGTCGGCGAGCAGGATCCGCGGCCGAAGGCCGGACAGCGCCAACTCGACGGGGCGCTGCTGGTAGGTCAGCGGGTCCAGCAGGAACCGGTCCGCCAGGGCCAGGCCCCGCTCGGTGCGCGGCAACGGGGTACGCCGCAGCACCGCCTCCAGGAACAGCCGGCTCTGCCGGAACCGCGACGACGTGTCCTGGACCAGCTCCGTCTCCTCGGGCACCAGCGGCGTGATGTCCTCCAGCGCGGTGAAGAAGGTCGCCTCCACGTCCTGCACGAACTCGGACACCCCGACAGCTTTGATCATGGTGCCGTCGGCGGTGCCGGTCTTCACGCTACGGATCAGCCACTCCTCGTCCCGCACGACAATGCGGGAACCCGGGGCGAAGGTCGCATCCTGGGAGGTGCTCATCGGTGGGCCTTCCTACAAGGTGGCGCGGCGGGCGTACTGACGGCGCAGCTTGTCGACCAACCACCGCACGTCGGCCCCCCTGGCGGCGGGTGCCTCGGGGTCGACGTCCGTGGTGGCCGGTCCGGCGTCCAGGGCCGTCGGCTCGGCTGCCGCCACCTGCTCCGGGTCCTGCCGGGGGTCGTCCAGATCCGGAGGCACCAGCAGCTCGGTGTCGCCCACGTAGGTGAGGGCGGCGACCTGTCGGCGCAGCTCCACCACGCCCGCGCCACCCGCCGCGGTGGCCACGGTCAGCAGCCGTCGACGCACCGTGTCGAGGCTGGGCCGGGCCGTCGGGTCGTGGGCGAGCATCGCGCCCAGCAGCGGCGACAACTCCCCCGGCACGCCACTGAGGTCAGGCAGGTCGTCCGGCTCGGTGATACGCAGCAACAGATTCCAGGAGTTGCTCTGCGGGTAGAGGCCATGCCCGGTGAGCGCGAGGACCAACGTCGCGGCGAGACCGTAGACGTCCACGGCGACAGTGAGATCCCGCTCGCCGCGTACCTGCTCCGGCGACATGTAGGCCGGCGTGCCCACCAACGCGCCCGGCTCGGTGAGATAGTCGTGGCGGTCGACGAGAACGGCGAGACCGAAGTCGATGAGTTTGGGACCGTCCGGGCCCAAAATGATGTTCTGCGGCTTCAGGTCGCGGTGCAGCAGACCCACCTGGTGCACGTTGGTCAGGCCCTCGGCCAGCATCGCGCCGACCATCGCGGCGTGTGGCGTCGACAGCGGCCCCCGGGCATCGAGATGCTGACGGAGGGTGGCGCCGGGCACATACTCGACCGCCAGCCAGGCCGGATCGCCGAAGGGGTCGGCGTTCTCCAGCCGCGCCACCCGGGAACCGTAGACGAGCTTGAGGCTCTCCACCTCAGCGGCGAACCGCTCCTGCATGGTCGGCGCCGCCAGCAGATGCTTTCTGATCACCTTGACGGCGACCCGCTCCGCCGTCGGCGACACCGCGAACCACACGTCACCCATGCCGCCCGCGCCGAGCGGCTTGACCATGCGGTAACCGCCAACACTGCCCAGCGTCACCCATCCTCCTCACGATGCCCCACGACCCACCGCCGCCCACCGGCACCGGTCACCCACCGCACGGGACGCATGACCGTACAACGAACAGCTCGCGGCCAGCCTGCCCCCGCACCTGCCGCAGTCGGATATCCGACCTCAGTTCCTGACCCGAGGATCAACGCGCTCCAGGCGAGGGCCTCGACCCGAACACCTCCCCATGCTGCGCCGCATCCCCTCTGTTCGCGTCATGGTGCCGGCCGCACACGTCGACCAGGCCGACAAGGTGGGCGTCTGCCGGGCAGGACATCAGTCGGTTGTCGGACGCAGTGAGCCACGGGCCAACCCGTCGGCGGTGAGCTGGGCCAACTCGGCACCGAGCGAGGCGGCCCGACCCAGCGCCGACTCGAAGGCCGCCAGTCGCCGGAACGCCTCGCCGTACGCCCGCTGCTCCACCAGCGGCAGCCGGCGCACCAGAGCCCGCCGCACGTCGAAGCGCAGCGTGCCGGAGAGGCTGGAGGTCTGCCGCTCGTTGGCCGACGTGCGTAGCTGCCCAGCCAGGAACCACGGATCCAGGGCCGCCGGATTGGGACGCAGCAGGTAGAGGTTGCGCCCGAGCCGGGCCCCGGCGGCGGTGACCACCCGGGCGGTGAGGGCGCGGGCGACCATCGGCACCACCACGTCCCCGGCGGCCAGCACGACTCGCTGGCCGAGCCGGTCGTCGGCGGCCCCGGAGGCGTCACCTCCGGCGAGCACGTCGGAGACGGTCAGCACGGGGGCGCCGGGATCGTCGTCGCCGGCCGGGTCGGTGGCCGCGCGGACCGGACCGAGCAGGTGCAGCGCGCCGCTGCGGGCCAGCTCGGCGACCGTCACCAGCGGTGGGTTCGCCCCGTCGGGCGTGGGCTCGGCGTGCGGGATCAGCGCCGGCAGGGCGGCCACGACGGCGGCGAGGCGGTCGCGGGTGTGCAGCAGTCGCTCGCCGGTACGCCCGTCGGCGGTGGTCGGCTGACGGCGCGCGGGAGTCAGGTCAACCTCCTCGTCGAGCAGCTCGATCACGGGTACGGCGCGGGCGAAGCCCACCTCCTCGATCTCCTCCCCGGCGGTGAACTCCTGCCAGACGCTGAGAATCCGGTCGGGCAGGTCGTCTTCGGTGGCGTCGACGAGCAACGCCCGCGCCGGTGCCGGCGCGTCGGGCGCGGGCCGCCGCAACACCCACAGATGCAGTGGTACGCCGTGCGGGGCGGCCACCCCGCTGGGCAACGCGATGACGGCGCGCAGCGCACCCCGGCGCAGCAGTTCGGCGCGGAATCGGCGGCCGGCTCGGCGGCCCGCCACGGTGGGCGGCATCAGCAGCACGGCGTACCCGCCGGGGCGCAGGTGGGCCAGGCAGTGCTGCACCCAGGCCAGTTCCGGTTCGGTACGGGGCGGGACGCCGCCGTACTCCCACCGGGGGTCGTAGCTCAGTTCCTCGCTGCCCCAGTTGGTGAGACCGAAGGGCGGGTGGCAGACGACGGCGTCGACGGTCTGTCCGGGGTGGGCGTCGGCGCGCAGCGAGTCGCCGGGTCGCACGTCTGCGGGCACGTCGCGCAGGGCGAGCCAGAGGTTGGCCAGTCGCGCGAGATCAGGATCGATCTCCTGCCCGTACGCCGTGGTGCAGCCGGCACGGACGGCGGCGCGCAGGGCGGCGCCGGTGCCTGCCGCGGGGTCGAAGACGGTGCCGTCGCCGGCCGCCGCGAGCGCGGCCATCAGGTCGGCCAGCTGGTCGGGGGTGGACGCCGGGCGGCCGGCACCGGAGGTGGAGAAGCGTTGCCACAGCTCGTCGAAGGCAACCGGCGGGCCGAGGGCCTCGGCGAGGGCGTCGACCTCCGGCAGCAGCGCCTTGAGGGTCGGCTCGGCCAGCTGCCGTGGCACCCGGCCACCGCGCTGGCGGGCGAGGAGCCGTGCCCCTATGTCGGCGATGGCGGCGGCGGGGTTCTCGGTGACGGCGGCGACGCGCCGCCAGAGCCGGTCGGCCTGGGACACCTCGGGCAGCTTGCCCTGCGCGCGTAGCCACTGTTCGACGGCGATGAGGTCGAACTCGGGGCTGGCCGCCGTGCCGCCGACCGGCGTCGGGAAGGCGGGGTGGCGCTTACGCCAGTTGCTGACGGCGGCGCGGCCGACTCCGGCGAGCCGGGCGATCTCCGCCGCCGTGATGGTCGGGTTCACCTGCACCCCAAAAGTGTGTCACACCTGTCAACCGTTGTATTCGTTGACATCGTTCACAGGCAGTGCTTCCATAGACGTCACGCCGCGAAACCCTGCCGGGCCGGCAGCCCGCCGCGCAGCCCACGCGCCTGGAGACGACGACCATGCCGATTCCCCGCCAGCCCGTACCCGCGCCGCCACCCCCTCGCGAGCGGCACACCGAACCGCTCATTGACCTGATCTTCGATCGGCTCGCCGCCGACCACGTACCCGACGACAGCGCCGAGTTGGTCCTCGCCGCGCTGGGCGGGGAGAACGACCTGGCCACGGCGCTCGACGGTGGCCGCCCCGGCCTCGCACTGGACAGGTCCACCGAGGGCGGGCCGTCGGCGCGGGTCTGGCTCGACTCGGTGACCGTCGCCGGATTCCGGGGCGTCGGCCCGGAACGCACGTTGCGGATCAGCCCCGACCCGGGCCTCACGCTGGTCGTCGGGCGCAACGGCTCAGGCAAGTCGAGTTTCGCCGAGGCCGTCGAGTTGGCGTTGACCGGCGACAGCGCCCGGTGGGCGGACCGCGACAGCGTCTGGCGTACCGGATGGCGCAACCTGCACCACCCCGACCCGTGCTGGATCGAGGTGCGGCTACGCGTCGACGGCGTGGCCAAGCCGGTGACCGTGACCAGGTCGTGGCCGGACGACGCGGGCCTGGCCGACGCGGAGGTGACCGTCACCAGCGGCCAGGGCCGGCACGCCGACCTCGCCGGCCTGGGGCTGGCCCGTCCGCTGGAGCTGTACCGGCCGTTCCTCACCGCCGCCGAACTGGGGCGACTCAGCGCCGGCACCCAGAGCCAGCTCTTCGACGCCATCGCCGCGATCCTCGGCCTGGAGGCGGTCACCGAGGCCGACCGGCGGCTGATGGCCGCCACCAGTCCCGTCGAAGCCGCCATCAAGGAGGTACGCGCGCAGCGCGCCGCCCTCGCCGCCGACCTGTCGGACATCTCCGACGACCGGGCGCGGCGGGCCGCCGGGCTGCTCGGCGGCCGTGGCGCGGTGAATCTCACCGCGCTGGCCGCGATCCTCGACGAGCCGGACGAGAAGACCGCCGACGCTCCGCTGCTGCTCTGCCGGGCACTGGTCGAGCTGACCCTGCCACCGCGAGACGAGGTGACGCGGCTGGTCACCCAGCTGCCCGACGCGGCGGAGCAGGTGCGGCTGAACGACGGTGCCCGGACCCGGGCCGCGCTGCGTGGCGCGGAGCTGCTCCGGCTCGCCCTCGAACAACACGAGGAGCTGGGCGACCGCCCCTGCCCGGTCTGCGCGGCCAGCACCCTCGACGGAGGCTGGCGTACCAGCGCGGCAGCCTCGCTGGGCCAGTTGCGGGACCACAGTCTCGCCGCCCGGAGTGCGTCCACCCGACTGAGCACCCTGCTGCGGCAGGTCCACCACCTGCTCGACGGTCTGGTCGTCCCCGAGGGGGACGCACCCGACGTACCGCTCGACGCACTGCGCTCAGCGGTGGCCGCCCTGCGGGCCTTTCCGGCCGACCCGGACCAGCTCGCCAAGCACCTGGACCGGCGGTACCCGGCCGTGGTGACGGCGGCCCTGAAGGCCCGCGGACACGCCGAGGGCTTTCTGCGACAGCGCGACAGCGGCTGGCGTCGCGCGGCGGCCGGACTGCGGGGTTGGATCGACGAGGCGGCCCGCCTGCCGCAGCGGGAGGCGACGCTGGCCCGGCTGAAGGCCGCCCGGGGCTGGCTGAAGACCACCGCCGCCGACCTGCGCAACGAACGGATCGCGCCGTTCGCGGCCCACTCACAACGGATCTGGGCGCACCTGCGGCAGGAGAGCAATGTCGAGCTGGGCGGGATGAGCCTGGACGGCACGAACACCAGGCGGCGGGTGGTCTTCCCGGTGAGCGTGGACGGCGCCGACAACGGCACCGCGCTCGGGGTGATGAGCCAGGGCGAGATGCACGCCCTGGGACTGGCGACGTTCCTGCCGCGCGGCTGCGCGCCGGAGAGTCCGTTCCGGTTCGTCGTCGTCGACGACCCGGTGCAGAGCATGGACCCCGCCAGGGTCGACGGGTTGGCCCGGGTTCTCGCCGAGCTGGCCGAACGGCGACAGGTGGTGGTCTTCACCCACGACACCCGGCTGCCCGACGCGGTTACCCGGCTCGGGATCGGCCAGGCACGGATCATCGAGGTGCATCGCGCGGAACGGTCGGTGGTGACCCTGCGGCCAGCTCCGACCCGGTGAGTCGCCACCTCGACGACGCGGACACGGCGGCGACGGGTCACCCCTACGACCGCGCCCGGCACGACCGGCCCCCACCGGAGCCGGACTTCCAGAAGGTCACCCTCAACGATCGCCCGGGCGAGCCGATGGATCTCGCCGTACTGCCCGACAGACGGGTGCTGCACGTGACCCGCGCCGGCCAGGTGCGGCTGCACAACCCCTCGACCGGCCGCTACACGATCGCCGCCACCCTCGACGTGTACCAACACGACGAGGAGGGCCTGCGCTCACGCCGCCGACGGCGACATGGCGGACCTCGGCACCGGGATGATCGACTTCGCGAGAATCTTCCGGAAGCACTCCGTGCTGGAGTACATCCCGCCGCCGTCACGTGGTACAAGCAGTGGATCGGGCGCAACCCCGACGTCGAGCCCACGGAGGGCGTCGCGGAGTGGCAGCTCACCGACAACGCTTGGATCCAGGTCTCCCTCAACCCCGAGGCCGCAGGTAGGACCAGCGTCGTTGTCGGCGTCGAGGACATGGACTCTCACATCGCCAGCCTCGCGAGCGCCGGCGTGACCTTCGGCGAGGTTCAGGACTTCGACTTCATCAAGATGTCGGAGCTCGTGGATCCGGCAGGCAACAGAATCAACTTCGTGTGGGAGAACCCGAGGTACGAGCCCCCCGCAGAGTAGACTGGGTGGTCGCGGCCCACCCGACACCGCGACCCCCGGGCCGGTCACCGCCTCGGCGCCTTGACCTTCTTCTTGTTGTGGTTGTTGCCCCTGCCGTCGGGCTTGTAGTTCTTCTCAACGTTGCCCACCGCGTCCACCGAGAACCAGTGGACGGTCGTGCCGACGGGGACGGTAAGCGTCTCCCCGCCCTCGCGGATGCCCGCCGACCCGTAGAGCGTCGACTCGTAGGTGGGCCGGGAACGGTCGAGGGTGTAGAACACCGCCGCCGGTTCGCTGGTGGAGAACGTGACGTCCACCATGCCGGGTGTGCCGCTCGCGGTCACCGACAGCGAGCTGGACGGCTTCTTCCTGTCGGTGTCGAAGTCCCGGGCCACCCGCAGCATCTCGACCAGGCCGTTGGAGAACTCCATCGTCTCGGCGTGCGCCTCGTCCCAGGCCGGCTGGAACGATGTGCCGACCTCGAAGTTCCAGGCGTAGATGCCGTACTTGTACCAGAGCATGTCACCGGAGTTGCCGGCCGCCGAGTACAGCACGTCGGCGATCGGGCCGGTCCGGGCAGGGGTGACCGCCAGGTTGCGGTGCCGCTTGATGGCGGTCAGGATCCGCGACGAGGCACCCCAGAACAGCGACTCCTCGGCCAACGTCGGCCGCGGTGCCGACACCCGGCCGGGTGTCGCGTACGAGCCGGGCGACCACATGAAGTAGTTGCCCGACGAGTGCAGGTTCATCGAGAACTTGACGTTCGGTCGGGCGGCCAGCCAGTCGACGTTGCGGTTCTCCGGCTCCGACAGCTCGCTCGGTCCGGCGTAGGTGCCGCTGGTGCAGCTGGTGGAGGCACCCGAGTAGCCGTCGAAGAGGCTGTACTCGGTGTAGTTGCGGTTGTTGTCCACGCCCCACGAGTTGCGGCCCAGGAAGTCTCCCGACGACTGCGTCGTGCAGTGGTTGGTCATGTTCTTGCGCTGCGAGTTGAAGTCGTAGAACGAGTAGTGCCCGCCGTCCGGATTGATCGACGGGGCGATCCAGATGTCCAGGTTGTCGACCAGCTGGCGGGTCTTCCGGTCGTGCGCGTAGTTACGCAGCAGCCGCTCGGCGGTCTCGACGGTGACCAGCGGAGGCACCCATTCACGCGCGTGTTCCTGCGCGTAGGCGAGCACGCCGAGCTTGGAACCGTCGCGGTGCTTGCCGATCCGGATGGCGTACACCGGATGCGGGTCACGGGAGACCGACGGCGGCGCCGACAGGCCGTCCGACAGCGCGGCCGGCGCGGCCGGCGCGACCACGCCGGCGCCGGGGCTACCCCTATAGGTGTACGCCCGCAGCAGCGTCCCCGCCTGCGCGTTGAGCGCGGCGACAACCTGCCCGGCGGTGCTGGTGACGGTGCCGCTGCCATCGGTGGCGAGATCGACGCGGACCTGGCTGCCGGTGACGGTCACCGCCAGTGGCGCGTCGACGACACCGGGATCGGCCAGCTCTACCGCGATGTCGTTGCCGCCCTGGTGGCCCCAGGCCACCGAGTCCACCGCGACCCGGCTGGCGTTGACGGTGCCAAGCACGGCCTGCGCCTGCCGCCGGTAGCCGTTGGTCTGGTACGGCAGCTCGACGATCTCCGAGATCTTCGGGTACTGCGCGGCCAGGGCCTTGATCCGGTCGTACAGCTCGGTGGGTGTGAGGTAACTGGCCACGAAGTCCTTCATGTAGCCCGGCCCCTCGGGGTCCTTGTCGGGGATGGGCAGCCACTGGTTCACCTTGGCCACCGCCGTGCCACCGGTCGGGCTGGTGATCCGCACGTACGCCGGACGGCTGGTCACCTGCTCCGCGCCCCGGTGGTAGAGGTAGGCGCCGGCGTCGACGAAGCGGGAGATGTTCTGCGTACCGCCGGAGCCGATCTCGGTGCCCGGCCCACTGTCCCGCTCGACGGTCAACGGGGTGCTGTCCGTCTGTCCCTGCGCCCACTTGGCCTCGACCGAGAGCACCTGCGTCTCGCCGGAGGTGTAGTAGTCCGCACGAATGATCTTGACGTCGGAGACGGTGCTCCGCGCCGAGACCGTCGCCGCGGCGGCGAACTCCTGGTTGGCGGCGAGGTGGGCGGCGATGGTCGCCTCCCGCTCGGCCACCCGGTCGGCCGCGTCGGCCGCGGTGTGCAGGACGTTACCGAAGGTGAAGCCGGCCCGGGTCAGGGTGGCGACCTCGTTGCCGGTCACCACCGCGTGCACGACGATGCCGTCCTCGGTGTGGCTGACGTGGTGATCGAGGTCGACGCCGGTGGCCACCAGGGCGTCCAGCTCGGCGCTGCCGGCCAGCACCACCTCGACCACGCTGGCCTTCTCCTCCGCTAGTCGACCGAGGTCGGCCGGTGCGGCGCTGGGCGCGGCAGCCCGCGGCGCGATGGCCGTCGCCGGACTGACCAGCAACAACACGGCCGTCGCGACGGCCAGGGCGGTGGATGCGGGTATCCGGTGTCGCCACCGGGAACCCGTAGAGAGTTCGGACATGAGGCGGTGGCCCCTTCCCGGGCATGCGCGCGGACGACGCGGGTCACGCAGCGTCGCGCAGCTGGACGATGAGAGTGATCAGGTTGGGCACAACCCTGGCCCGCAGATACCAATCTGTCAATGTCCGGTGGCCCCGACCCCGGTGACCGCGGCCACCCCGCACGACCGCCCCTGATCTGGTGTTTGACCTGCGTGCAGACTGGAGATCAAGAGCGTGAGGCTCGATTACGAGGGGATCACGCGTGTCCGAGAACGCCATCGACCGGCACAACCACACCGCAGACCGGCCAGCCGAAGTAACCGACCCTCTACTGTGGCGGCTCGCGCTGGACGTCGCCGACGCCCACGCGCCGGACGGGGAGGGCGGCTGCGACCACCTGCTCTGCGCCGGCCAGGACTGGCCCTGCGGACCGTGGCAACAGGCCCAACGGGCGCTGAGCCTCGCGCAGGGTCGCTCTTCGATCAAGGCGTCGGCACCCGGGTCGCCACCGGAGGCCGACTGGGCGTCCTCGGCCCCGCTGCCGAGCTGGGCGGCGGAGCAGTCACGCCGCAGGTCGGCCGCCGCCTGAGTCGACCACCGAGCCGGCCGGATTCGGCCGATCGCACCGTGATCCGTCCACACCCGTCAATGTACCGTTCACCGGTGCACGACCTACTCAAATTGCTCGCCGGCGTACCGATCGCCCGAGATCAGCTCGACGACACCGAACTGGATCTCATCGACCGGGCGCGGCAGGCCGGTGCCACCTGGGCCCAGGTGGCCGACGCGCTCGGAGTGGTAGCCGACAGGCCGCCGAGCAGCACAGCCAGCGGCTGGTTGCCGCGCGGCGCAGCCGACGCGCGGCGGCCGCCCGGCGCTGGCTGGCCGAGATCGCCGCCCTGCGCAAGATCCTCGGTGAACTGCGCGCTGGATCGACGCCGACCGACGCTGGGAGGGACGTTTCCCTCGCGCCACGCTGGCCGACCGCACCACGACTCTCGCCCTCTACGCCGGTGGTCAGCCCCCTCCTGACCGAAGTTTCCGCGGCCAAGGTCGGTGGAGGTGGAATCAAAAGGCAAGGCGACGCCACGTCGGGAAGCCGGGGCGAGGAGATCGAGACGGCTGAACGGGAGGCGGCCAAGCGGCGGTGGCGGCGTGGTCGAGGGTGAGTTGCCGATCGGACGGCGGGTGGCGCAGTGGCGGGCCCGGCGGTGGATGACCCAGCAGGCGCTCACGGACCGGTTGGGCAAGTCGAAAAGTTGGATGGACAAGATCGAGCGGGCTGCCCGGCGGTTGAACCGCTACCCGACGATCCAGCAGATCGCCGAGGTGCTGCGGGTCGAGCCAGCGGTGCTGCTCGGCGAGCGGCCGCCGACGCGGGCCGGGGCTGTCCCGGTTGACGGTCTTGATGGGGTGCGGGCGGCACTGACCCGCTACGGGGTGTTCAGTTGGCGAAGTGTCCGGTGTCGACGGTCGATCTTCGCCGGCAGGTCGGGCACGCCTGGCTGACCTACCAGCACGCACGGTATCCGCAGCTGGTCCAGGTACTGCCGGGGCTCCTGGAGGGAGCGTCGGCGGTGGGTGGGACGCTGCTGCTCCAGGCCGCGTTCGCCGCCGCCACCTGCGGCGAGGTTCGCCAGGCGGGGCGGTTGCTCGACCGGGCCGCCGAACTCGCGGACGGAATTCATGAACGCGCTGGTGGCGACCAGGTCGGTGAGCGAACGGTCGGCGAGGACGCGCAACGCACGTGGTTCGGGCCGGTCGCCGTGGAGCTGGCGCGGGTAGTGGTGACGGCCGAGCGGGGCGACGCGGCCGAGGCGGTGTGCCGGCACGAGGCCGTGATCCGACAAGAGGGGTGGCGGCGGCTTCCGGCCGAGTACCGGGGTGCCTACCTGGTAGACGCCGCGCGGGCGTACCTGCTCGCCGGTGACCTGCCCGGTGCCGGCCGCACGCTGGTCGTCGCCGACACCGTGGCGCCGGCCGAGGTCCGGTCGCGGTCGTCGGCGCGTACCCTCCTGGCCGAGATTGGCCGGGGCAGACCCGCACCGGCCGGTGTGGCGCGCCTGACCACCCTCGCCGGCCTCACCCGCTGACCCATAGCCGACGCCGACCTCGCAAGATCGTGCCCGATCCGGGATTCGGTGGCCTCAGGATCGCGACGAGACCACTCGATCCCGGATCGGGCGTGACCATGGGATCGACTACAGGGTGCGGGCGAGGCGGTCGGCGAGGATCCGGGCGAACCGGGACGGGTCGGCCAGATCACCACCCTCGGCGAGCAGCGCGGTGCCGTACAGCAGCTCGGCGGTCTCCGCCAGGGACGTGTCGGCGGCACCCTGCTCGTGTGCCTTACGCAGACCGGTGACGAGCGGGTGGGTCGGGTTGAGCTCCAGGATCCGCTTCACCTTCGGCACCTCCTGCCCCATCGCCCGGTACATCTTCTCCAGCGTCGGAGTGAGGTCGTGCGCGTCGCCCACCACGCAGGCCGGCGAGGTGGTCAACCGCGACGACAGGCGCACCTCCTTGACCGAGTCGGCCAGCACCCCGCCCAGCCAGCCGAGCAGGTCGGCGTACTCGGTGCGCCGCTGTTCCCGCTCGGCCTCGGCCTCGGTGCGCTCCTGCTCGGTGTCCAGGTCGACCTGCCCCTTGGCCACCGACCGCAGCGTCCGACCGTCGTAGCTGCCGACCCGTTCCACCCACACCTCGTCCACCGGATCGGTGAGCAGCAGCACCTCGTAGCCCTTGGCCCGGAACGCCTCCATGTGCGGCGAGTTCTCGATCGTGGCGCGGTTCTCGCCGGTGGCGTAGTAGATGTCACTCTGGCCCTCGCGCATCCGGCCGACGTAACCGGCCAGGTCGGTCAGTTCGGCCGGGTCTTGGGTGGAGGCCACGGACAGGATCTCCAGCAGGACGTCCTGGTTGTCGGTGTCCTCGATCAGCCCCTCCTTGACCGCGGCGCCGAACTCGCTCCAGAAAGTGCGGTACCGCTCCGGGTGGTCGGTCTTGAGGTCCTTCACCGTGGCAAGGACCTTCTTGACCAGGCGGCGGCGTACGGCCCGGATCTGCCGGTCCTGTTGCAGGATCTCCCGGGAGATGTTCAGCGACAGGTCGTGGGCGTCCACCACGCCCTTGACGAAGCGCAGGTAGTTGGGCATCAGGGCGTCGCAGTCGTCCATGATGAAGACCCGCTTGACGTAGAGCTGCACCCCCCGACGCCCCTGGTGGGAGAAGAGATCCAGCGGCGCGTGCGTGGGTATGAACAACAGCGCCTCGTACTCGAAGGTCCCCTCGCCCCGCATGTGGATCGTTTCGAGGGGGTCCGCCCAGTCGTGGCTGACATGCTTGTAGAACTCGTGGTACTCGGCCGGCTCGACCTCACCGCGCGGGCGTGCCCACAGCGCCTTCATCGAGTTGAGCGTCACCGTCTCGGTGGTGGCGGGGGCGTCGTCCGCGCCGGGCCGCTCGACGGTCATCCGGATCGGGTGGGCGATGAAATCGGAGTAGCGCTTGACGATCTCGCGGATCGTCCACTCGGCGGTGTAGTCGTGCAGGTTGTCCTCGGCGTCGGCGGGCTTGAGGCGCAGGGTCACCGCCGTGCCCTGCGGCACGTCGTCGAGCGCGGCGACGGTGTACGTGCCCTCGCCGGTGGACTCCCACCGGGTACCGCCGCTCTCGCCGGCCCGCCGCGTCACCAGCTCGACTGAGTCGGCGACCATGAACGTGGCGTAGAAGCCGACACCGAACTGGCCAATCAGCTCCTGCGACGCGCCGGCGTCCTTGGCCTCACGCAGCTGACGCAGCAGCTCGGCGGTGCCCGACTTGGCGATGGTGCCGATGACTGCCACGACCTCGTCGCGGGTCATCCCGATGCCGTTGTCCCGCACGGTCAGGGTGCGCGCGTCCCGGTCCACCTCGATGGCGACGTGCAGATCGCTGGCGTCGACGTCGAGCCCCTTGTCGACAAGCGATGCCAGGCGCAGCTTGTCCAGCGCGTCCGAGGCGTTCGAAATCAGCTCGCGAAGGAAGACGTCCTTGTTCGAGTAGATCGAATGGACCATCAGCCGAAGCAGCTGACGCGCCTCGGCCTGGAACTCCAACGTCTCGGCCCGGTCGTTCACACCGTGTCCTTTCCGGTCATCGACACAACGGTTCGCCGAAAGGATACGAGCCGTCGCGGTACGCGCGCACCGGGTGGTCCAGCAATGCGCCGGCCCGCCTCACGAGCGGTGCCGGCCGCCTTGTCACGCGACCGTCACCTGACCGTGATCCGCTCTCAGCGCGGATTGATCAGGACGGCGTAGTCGGCCGAGGTGAGCGGCTCCGACGACAGCGACCCGTCTGCCCGGGGGACGCTCAGTGGTGCGCCGCGCTCCAGGAACAGCACCGCCGTGACGTCGGTGCGGGCGTTGAGCGTGCACACGATCTGCCCGTACGCCAGCAGCCCGTCGCTGCGGCCGGTGTCCACCGCGGCCATGGCGACGGTGACCCGGGCCAGACCATCCGCGAGCTCGACCACGGCGCTGCTGAACGCCCCCGGCAGGGCGCTGGTCAGGCCGTCGTCGCGCTCGGCGGGCGTCGGCCCGGCGAGCAGGTCCCGTAGCTGGGCGTCGAGGGCGGGCGCCTGGTCGATCCGACGAATCACCGGCACCAGGCGGTCGTCGCGGGAGAAGTAGAGCACCTCGGACGCCGCGCCGGTCTCGGCCGCCGTCGGTGCGGCGGTGGCCGCGGACGGAAAGGGGCCGGGCGGCGCGGTGACGGCGCGTGGCAGATTCTCGGCAGGCACCCCGCACGCCGCCACCAGGGTGAGCGCGGCGACGATCCCGACGGCACGCGCGACGCGGGCCGTGCCGGCGGTGCGGGTCACGAGAGGCTCCCGGGCAGGGTGATCCTGAATCGGGCTCCGCCCTCGGGGCGGTCGCTGACCGAGGCGTCACCGCCATGCGCGGCGGCGTGCTGAGCCACCAGCGCGAGCCCGAGGCCGGTGCCGTCGCCGCCGCCCCGGTAGTTGGCCGCCCGGCCCCGCACGAAGCGGTCGAAGATGGTCTTGCGGTCCTCCGTCGGCACGCCGGGGCCCTCGTCGTCCACCTCGAGCACGCCGGTGTCACCGTCGTGGGAGAGCCGCACCGCGACCGGCCCGGCGCCATACCGTTCGGCGTTGTCGAGCAGGTTCGTCAACACCTGCGCGACCCGACGCTGATCCACCCGCCAGGTCGCCGGCGTGTCCGGTGCCAGCTGCACCATCGAGTCCGGCAGGCCCCGGTCGCGGCACGCCTGCCGGGCGAGTTGCGCCAGTTCGACCGGCTGCCGGTGCACCGGCTGGTCGCTGCGGGCCAGGTCCAGCAGGTCGTTGACCAGCTGCTGAAAGCGGTCGATCTCGTCGGCCACCAGCCGGGCCGCGGTCGCGGTCCGCTGGTCCTGGTTCTCCCGGCGGCGGGCCAGCACACTCGCCGCCGCGGCGAGTGTCTGCAACGGTGAGCGCAGCTCGTGGCTGACGTCGGCGGCGAAGCGCCGATCCCGGTCGATACGCTGGGCCAACTGGTCGACCATCCGGTTGAATGAGGTGGAGAGGCGGGTCAGGTCCGGGTCGGTGTCCGGCGCGAGCCGGGTGGTGAAGTCGCCGGCGGAGATCCGCTCGGCGGCGTCGGCGACGGCGGTCAGCGGACGCAGTCCATGTCGGGTGGCATACCAGCCGAGGGCCGCCCCCGAGCCGGCCACCATGATCGCGACCGCGGTGAGCGCCAGCGCCAGGATCTGGAAGGTCTGCTCCAGTTCCCGCAGCGAGGCCACCTCGTAGAAACCGGCCGACTCCGACAGTGGCACGCCGACCAGCATGACCGGGTGGTCGTTGACGCGGACGCGCTGTACCGCCGGCTCCCCGGCCGAGACCAGGTCCTGCATCCGGGTCGGGATGGCGGTGGTGAGTCCGGAGTCGGCACCACGGGCGTACCAGTCGCCGTCGAGAAGGATCAGGGGACGCCGGCCGGTGCCGGTGTCCAGCGCCCGCAGCGCCTCGACGACGTCCGGGTCCTCGATGTTCAAACCGGCCCGGACCACTGCGGCGTCGTAGTACGCCGCCCGCAGCACCGTGCGCTCCCGCTCGTCGAGCAGGGTGCGGCGGGTCAGCTCGTAGGACACCAGGGCCATCGACGCCGACAGCAGCAGCGCACCTACCGCGAACGCGGCGGTGACCCGGGCGCGCAGTCCGAGGCGTCTCATCTCTGCAGTTTGTAGCCGAGGCCGCGCAGTGTCACCAGATGCCGGGGATTGGCCGGATCGGCCTCGATCTTCTGGCGCAGCCGGCCGACATGCACGTCGACCAGCCGTTCGTCGCCGGTGTCGTACCCCCATACCCGGCTGAGCAGCTGCTGGCGCGAGAGCACCCGGCCGGCGTGCTCGACCAGCTCGCAGAGCAGCCGGAACTCGGTGCGGGTGACGGCGACCGGTTCGCCCGAGCGGCGTACCTCCCCGGCCTCCGGGCTGACCTCCAGTTCACCGAAGGCGAAGACCGGCACCGCCTCCGTGGTGTCCGCCGAGCTGACGGCCCGGCCGCGCCGGCGCAGCGCCCGCAGCCGGGCCGTCAGCTCCTTGATCGCCACCGGCTTGATCACGTAGTCGTCCGCCCCTGCCTCCAGGGCGGCGACGATGTCATGGGTGTCGTCGCGCGCGCTGACTACCACGATCGGCACGTCGTCGTCGCGGCGCAGCTGGCGGATGCCCTCGAAGCCGTCGATACCGGGCAACATCAGGTCGACCAGGACGTAGTCGGCCGGTTCCCGGCGCTGCGAGCGCAGCCCCTCCTCGGCGGTCGCCGCCCCCCGCGCGTCGTAGCCCTCGTCCTCCAGGGCGAGCAGCAACGCCAACCGAATCCGGTCGTCGTCCTCGATCACCAGTACCGCTGTCATACCGGCATCATCCCCAAGCCGTCACCAGGCGGCCAACCGCCCTCGACTTGAGGAGGTTTTGTCATGCAACTGTCATACGTCCGCGCGGTGCCCGCCAACCCCGCTGGGCAGGGTGAGAACGACCTCAGGACACCCAGGACACCAGGAGAGGGGGCCTCGACGTGAGCGCACCGCGCCGCCCCGAGTGTTCGGTGCCGTTCGTGGAGGTATCAATCACCGAGTTCGACCTGACCTGCCTGCCGGAGACCGGCGCGGTCTTCGACCAGCTACTGGCCCTGCACCCGGACCAGATCGTGATCGACCTGGCCGGCTGCCGGCACATCGACGCCGCCGCCATCGGGCTACTGCTCGACGTGCACCGTCGGATGATCCGCGCCGGTGGGGTGCTCGCGGTACGCAACCCGAACCCGCGCATCATCCGCATTCTGCAGACCGCTCGGCTCGACCAGATCCTGCCGGTACGCACCGACGCCGGGCCGGCGTCGGTGGTGGCCGCCGACTCACCGGCGGCCACCGTGATCGCCGCCGGCGCGGAGGCCGCCCCAGCCGGCGGCACCTCCCTGCCGGATGCCGCGCCACGCGCCACCGCGTACGGCCGCGCGACCGTCACCGTGCACACCTGAAACATCGAACCGCGAGGACGAGGAGCAGCATGACCATCGCCGGGATCGCCACGGCCCTCGCCGTCGGCCTTGCCGTCGGTTGGCTCGGCCGACTCGTCCTCCCCGGCCGCCCGGCTGTGCCGCTGTGGCTCACCATGACCATCGGTGGCGTCGCCGCGCTGCTCGGCGCCATCACCGCCTGGCTCGCCGGCGTTAAGGGATTCAGCCTGCTCAGCCTGGTCGTCCAGGCCAGTCTCGCCGCGACCGGCGTGGTGATCGTGGTCGCCACCGCCGGCCGGGAACGCTCCGACTCCCGCTAACCGTTCGTACGGCGACGGCGCCACTCGGCCGGAGCCCAGAGCCCCTGTCCCGGCCACACCCGCCGCGGCACCGGAGAGGAAGCAGGATGACCGTCGTACCGGACGACAACCTGATGACCCTGATCTGCGACGTCTGCGGCGAGACCACCACCGGCACCGCCTGTGTGCTGCCCGACGCCGAGGTTGTCTGGACGCTGGTCTCCGACCATGGTTGGAGCGGCTCGCCGTTCGCCACCGGCCCGCACCGCTGCCCGCGGTGCAGCGCCATGCCCGCCGGTACGACAGCGCAGGGGACCGACCGGCCGCGCATCGAGGAGGTTCCGGTCATCGCGACCGGCGGCGACGTCGAACCGGGCACCGAGGACACGGTACGCACCGCGTTGCGCACCGCGGTCGACGTGGATGGCACGGTCGTGGTCAACCTACTCGAAGTGCAGGTCATCGACTCCGCCGGGCTGGGCCTGCTCGTCCGGGCCCATCGGGATGTCCGGGATCGCGGCGGCCAACTGTTCCTGGCCGCGCCGTCGCGGTTCGTCCGCACCGTGCTGCACACCATGAAACTCGACGGGGTGTTCCCCATCTTCGACAGCCTCGACACCGCCATGGCGTACCTGCGAACCGAGGCCCAGCCGAGCCCGCCCGCGACACCGCCGACGGCGACGCCAACCCTGCCGGCCAAGCGCCGCACCGCCGGCAGGGTGAAGGTCTGACCCTCACCCCCGCGTCAGATACGACAAGTGACCATCCTGACGGTGGTCGGTGCCGGGCACCGGCGGCGTTGCGGCGTTCAGGAGGCGGCGGAGAAGCCGCCCCGACGACGCAGCCGACCGATCCAACCCTGCGCGGTGTGCCGGGGCACACCGTAGTGTTCGGCGACGGCGGTGACAGTGCCGGTGCGGTTGAAGACGTCAACCACGTCGTCGGGCATGCGCCGGTAGACGCGGCCCTTCGGCACCGACGCCTCGGTACGACGCCGCGCCGCGCCGGCCGCGGTGCGGTTGACACCGGTTCGCACGGACCGCTTGCCGGTGGCCGCGCTTCGCTGCTCGGTAGGTAACTCCTCCGTGGACGATCCGAGGGCGCTCTCGGCCGCCGACGGGGTCTCCAGTGCCTCGCGGTCCGAGAACAGCGCGCGCAGCAGGAGATTCAAATCGAACGCGGGAAGGGTCGGTGCCGAGATACCACTGCCGGCCCGCATCACAAGCTCCACGACCCGCGGCGTGGAACCGTCCATGTCGACGCAGATGACGGTTTCTGTCTCGGCCTTCTCGGCTCTGATGGTGATTGTGTAGTCACCCATCGCTACCCTCCGCTGTTCGTCACATCACAGCACACACCCCGGCAGTGTGGTGGTTGAACATCTTAACCAGATTAGCGGATTGAACTGATTCCTTACAGACCGCAACGCACACGTGTCGAACTCGCCGACCGTAGCCGACACACACGTTACTGTCGGATGAAGCGTCATTAACGGGGCGAGGTGAAACGTCCGGGCAGCGACTTCAGCCCGTTGACGAAGTTGCTCTCCAGCCGGACGACCGGGCCGGTCACCTCGAATCGCGACAGGTGCGGTGCCAGCTCCCGCAGCATGGTCTGCGCCTCCAGCCGGGCCAGATGGGCGCCGAGACAGAAGTGCGGCCCCATACCGAAGGACAGGTGCGGATTGGGATTCCGGTCCAGCCGCAACGTGTCGGGGTCGTCGAAGACACGCGCGTCCCGGTTCGCCGACACGTACCACAGCACCACCTTGTCCCCCTCGGCGATCGACTGGCCGCACAGCTCGGTGTCCTGGGTGGCGGTACGCCGGAACTGCATGATCGGAGTCACCCAACGCAGCAGCTCCTCCGTCGCCTCGGGCAGCAGCGTCCCTTCACGCGACAACCGATCCCGCTGCTCCGGCTCCGACAGCAGCGCCAGGACGGCGCCGGAGATGAGGTGTCGGGTCGTCTCGTTGCCGGCGACCACCAGCAACAACCAGAAGCTACAGAACTCGCGGTCGGAGAGCCGACGACCGTCAACCTCGCTCGTCGCCAGCAACGTCATAAGGTCCTCGCGCGGCGATCGGCGGCGTTCCGCGGCGACCTCCAGCGCGTACTGGAACGCCTCGAAGAACGTCCGGCGGTAGGCCTCCACGTCGCCGCCGCCGTACTCGGGATCGTCGAAGCCGACGAGGTTGTTGCTCCAACGGTGCAGCAGGTGCCGGTCCTCGCGGGGCAGGCCGAGCAGGTCCGCCAGGACCAGCAAGGGCAGTTCGGCCGCCAGGTCGGCGACCACGTCGCATTCCTGGAGGCGTACCGCCCGCCCCACCAGCTGGTGCGCGTGGGCGGCGACGCTGTCCTGCAACGCCCGGATCGCCCGTGGGGTGAACACGGCGGTGACCAGCCGCCGGATCCGGGAGTGCTGGGGCGCGTCCATGTTCACCAGCAGTTGCCGGGCCTGTTCCAGGTCCGCCGTGGTGCGCGGGTCGGACAGGAACGCCCCCTTGCGGCCGGAGGAGAACCGCTCCGGCTGCCGGGACGCGGCGACCACACCGTCATGGCTGGTCACCGCCCAGAATCCGGAGCCCTGGCTGAGCATCCGGCCGCCGCCGGAGCGCCGCAGTAGCGCCGGCTCCGGCACCCAGGACACCGGCTCCTCCCGCCGCATCCGGGCGAACTCGGCGTGCGGCACTTCGACGCCGTACGTCTGTGGATGCGCCACGTCCGGGCGCTGCGTGACCGGTTTCACGAGCGCTCCCCGGCGGCCTGCGGGCGCAGCAGCTCGCGCAGCACGTCGTGGCGGAGCTTGCCGGTGCCGTCGCGGGGCAGCTCGTCGACGAACCGCCACCGCCGGGGCACCTTGAATCCGGCCAGCGACCGCCGGCAGAAGCCGTCCAGCGCCTGCGGGGCATCGACCGGATCGAGCCGGTGGCGATCCAGTTCGACGACGGCGACCACCCGCTCGCCGAACTCGTCGTCCGGTTCTCCGGTCACCGCCGCGTCCCGCACCGCCGGATGGGACAGCAGGGCCGCCTGCACCTCGGCCGGGTAGATGTTCACCCCACCCGAGATGATCAGTTCGCGGGCCCGGCCGGTCAGAAAGAGGTAGCCGGCCTCGTCCAGGAAGCCGGTCTCGCCGTAGGTGAACACGCCGGGACGCAGGTGGGCGTCGCGGGTCTGCTCCGGGGCGTTGTGGTATTCGAACGTCTGCCCGGAGCGGCGTACGAAGACACGGCCGGGCTGACCGGGTGGCAACGCGGCGCCCTCCGGATCCAGGATGACGACCTCGTTGGGCGGCACGGCCCGGCCGACGCTGCCCGGCCGACGCAGCCACTCGTCGGCCCCGATGAGGGTGACCACCCCCGCCTCGGTG
Organism: Micromonospora sp. LOL_024; assembly: GCF_048060415.1. Classification (NCBI taxonomy): domain Bacteria; kingdom Bacillati; phylum Actinomycetota; class Actinomycetes; order Micromonosporales; family Micromonosporaceae; genus Micromonospora; species Micromonospora sp. LOL_024. The sequence continues at coordinate 152,626 of NZ_JBHMIS010000007.1, read as the reverse complement.
GCCGCGTAGTACTCGACCACCACCGGCCCCCACCACTCGATCATCCGTCGCTTCACCTCGACCGGGCAGGGCCCACCGCCGTGCCACACCACCCGCAGGCTGCTCATGTCGGCCCCCGCCCGGACGGCGGCGTCCAGCCGCAGCAGCCGGACGAACTGGGTGGGCACCAGATGGCAGGCGGTTATCCGATGCTCGGTCACCGCGGAAAGGAACGCCTGCGGCTCGAACCGCTCGTGCAGCACCAGCCGGCTGCCACGCAGCAACGGCAGCAGCGCGAAGAACAACTGCGCGGAGTGGTACCACGGGCCGACCAGCAGCACCGCGCCGCGCGCCGGCACCGCCAGAGCGTGCCCGGCGTACGCCAGCAGCCGCTCCACCCGGCCGAACGGCGCCCCGGTGCGGAACAGCCCGTTGCGTACCCCTTTGGGCGCACCGGTGGTGCCGGAGGTGTAGAGCATGGTGGAGCCGCAGACCTGCTCGTCGGGCTCGTCGTGGGCGACAACGGCGAGCAGCGGTTCGACCGCTTCGGCGTCGGCGAGATCCTGCTCCCCCGTCACCAGTTGACGGACCGGCACGCCGGCGGACCGCACCGCCTCGGCGACCACGGCCGCGTACGCCGGTTCGGTCAGTACCAGCCGGCTCGCCGAGTCCGTCAGCAGGTACGCGATCTCTGGGGCGGTCAGGTGCCAGTTGACCGGCACCACCGTCACTCCGGTGTGGATGGCGGCGAGCAACGCCTCGATGCTCTCCCGACGGTTGCCGCAGACCACCGCCATCGTGTCGCCGACCCGCAGTCCCTGCGCGCGCAGCAGCCGGATCCACCGGTTGACCCGCGCGTCGAGACCCGGCCAGTCCAGCGTGCCGGTCAGATCATCCAGCGCCGGCACGCCGGCGGCCCCGGCCAGGTCCCTCAGCAGTACGGCCATCGGTGTCCCCTTCGACTAGTCCAGCAGATCCGGCTGCGCCCGCACGATGTCGGCGTAGAGCGGACGGAAGTTCAGCCGGGCGATCGCCGGTGTGCCGATCGTGCGCCGGGTCTCGGCGGCCTCGGCCGCGCCGATCAGTACGGGCCGCCCGGCCGCCTCGGCGAGCAGCTGCACCTGGCAGCTGCGGTCCATGGCGATGAACCACCATGCCGCCTCCGCCACCGAGCCACCGACGGTGAGCAGCCCGTGGTTGCGCAGCACCACCGCCTTGGTCTCGCCGAGGGCGTCGGCGATCCGCTTGCCCTCCTCGTCGGCGAGCACCACTCCGGTGTAGTCGTCGAAGACGGTGTGGTCGTCGTAGAACGCGCAGGCGTCCTGGCTGATCGGGTCCAGCGGACGGCCCAGCGCCGACCACGCCCGTCCGTAGGTGGAGTGGGTGTGCGCGGCGGCCACCACCTCTGGCCGCGCGGCGTGCACGTGCGAGTGGATGACGTACCCGGCCGGGTTTATCCGCCCGGATCCCTCCAGCACCTCGCCTGCCTCGTCGACCAGCAGCAGGTCGCTGACCCGCACGTGACCGAAGTGCATGCCGAACGGGTTGATCCAGAACCGGTCCGGTTCCAGCGGGTCACGGGCGGTCACATGCCCACCGGCCCCCTCGTCGAACCCGTAACGGGCGAAGAGCCGGCAGGTCGCGGCCAGTTGCCGCTGCCGCCGCAGGCGCTCCTCGGCCGGGGTACGCCCGGTCATCCGCAACCTCCCGCGGTGTCGGTGTCGAAGGCGGGGCCCGCCAGCACCGCGGCGGGCACCGCGACCGTCGGGTCCGTCTGGGCATCGGCGTCGGGCCGCCAGGCGGCCAGGAAGTGATCGACCCGGTCCAGCCCCCAGAACCGGTGGCGGCCCAAGCGCAGGTACGGGATGCCGAACACGTCGTCGTCGTACGCGGCGGCCAGGCAGTCGATCCCCTCCGCGCGGATCTCCGCGTCCTCAGGGGCGGTTCGGGCGGCGTCGGGGTCGACCCCGGCCACCACGGCGGCCCGGGCGACCACCTCCGGGGTGCAGATGTCCTCTCCACGCTCCCAGCGGGCGGCGACCAGCGCGTCGTAGAACGGCACCGCCCGTCCCTCGCGTCGGGCCCGCAGCCAGGCCAGGTGCGGCAGGTCCCACCACGGGTCCACGTCGATCGGCCAGGCCATCGCCAGTCCCGCCTGCCCCGCCAGGCGCTTGGTGTCCTGCAGGATGTAGAAGTGCTTGGCCCGGCTCATCTGCGTGTAGTGCAGCTCCGCTCCGCGCTCCGCCAGACCGGCGTTGGTCTTCGCGTCCGGATCCCAGTACGGATAGCAGTCGATCTGGTCGAAGATGTCGGGCACCTCGCGACGCAGCCGGTGCAGGGTCAGCCAGCTGTACGGGCTGCGGAACGAGAAGTACAGCCGGGGACGGCGCTTCACGCCACACCCCCCGACAGCGCACGCAGCACCTCGTCGTCGAACTCGGCCAGCTCACCGGCGTGCGGGCCGGCGCTGATCGCGTACCCGTGCAGGATGTTCGCGGTCGCGGTGTGCACCAACCGGTCGCCGCGGCGCACGTAGCAGTCCATCCGGGCGTCGAACATGACGCCTCGCAGGATCCCGGTGACGGTCAGCACGGTGTGCACCTCCTCCTCCATCAGGGCCGCCTCGACCAGCCGTACCCGGGCCCGGGAGACCACCGGGATCCAGGACCGCTCGCGAACCAGCCGGCCCACCGAGATGCCCCGCTCGGCCAGGAACCGGTCCACCACCTCCTCCAGCGCCCGCACGTAGCCGGAGTGCTGCACCCGGTCGGAGAAGTGGCAGTAGAAGTACGGCGCCCGCCAGGTCCAGAGGAACGCGTTCGACCCGACCGGAGCCAGCACGTCGGCGACCGTCTCGCCGGCGCCGATCGGCCGGTGGTCGGGCTTGGCGACGACCCCCGCCGCACCGACCGTCGGCACCACCAGCTCGGCGAGGTGCGCGGGCGCGGGCGCCGACGTCGTCGCGGCTGGCTCGGTCACCAGCGCCACGCGCACCCGTCCCCGCAGCACCACCTGGTCCCGGCCGTCCCGGTGCACCGTCATCAGCACCGCCAGCCGGCCACCGGACTCCCCGGTCACCTCCACCCGCACCTCGTCGTCGACCTCCAGCACCGCCGGCAGCTGCACCGAGCAGTCGACGACCTCCACACCGAGGCCGTTCTCGTGGAAGAGGTCCCGGGCGCCGGGGCCCCGATCGCGCAGCCACTGCAGCACCGCCTCCTCCACCAGGTAGACGAAGTGCTTAAAACCGATCCAGGTACGAATGTTGGCCCCCTCGTACCGGGGGCGCCCGACCAGGACGGTCAGCGGGGCGGTGGGTGCACTGGTCATCTGTCAGCTCCTGTCGTCAGGGACGTACCGTCACCCGGCTCGCCGCACCGACGAACCGGGCGGCCTGCTCCGCCACCTCGGCGGCGTGGCGTACATGGCAGAAGTGGTCGTAGTGCTCGTTCACCAGCAGGGTCGCCCGGGGCATGTCCCGGCCCAGCGTCGCGGCGGCGGCCGGCGAGAGCGTCGGGTCGGCGCCGCCGGCCAAGATCAGCGTCGGGACGTCCACCGCGCCCAGCGCGAGTCCGCCGCTGCTCACGAACTGGTCGAAGACGGTGAGGAAGCCGGCCGGACCGATCCGGTCGATGGCCTTGGCAATCATCGAGTCCAGCACGCCGACGTCCAGCTTGCGCAGCCGTTCGCCGATCCGCAGCCGCAGCCCGTCGTGGATGTGCCGGTCGAAGGTGCGCCGCGCCCGGTCAAAGACCTGCCAGGTGATCGGCTGCTCCGGCGGGCAGTACAAAGGGCAGAGCAGCACCGTGGCGCTGGCCGGTCGCCGGCCGTCGGACATCAGCTCCAGGGTCGCGTTGGCCCCGAAGGAGTGCGCGACGATCGTGTCCGGCGGCCGGGGCAGGCACGCCAGCCCGGCGGCCAGCCACTGCGCCACGCTGCCCTGGCGCCGCCACCGGTAGTCGTTGCCGGCCCGCCACGGCAGATCCAACGCCAGCACCCGCCAGCGGGGATCGAAGGCCCGGGCGAGCGGTCGCCACGACTCCCAGGAGTCCTCCAGCCCGTGGGCGAGCACCACCAGGTCACCGCCGGACGTTCCGGCAGCCAGTTCGTGCAGCACCGGCGCGGTGATCACCGGTCCGCTCCTCGCCCGCCGTCGAGGAACGCCTCGCGCCGGCCGTCGGTGTCGTCGCCGCAGGTCACGGCGATCGGCCCGGCCATGCCGGCGTCCAGAAGCGCCGCGGCCAGCGCCAGGTTGACCACCCCGGCGGCGCCATAGCAGTCGCCCCAGCGCGCGGCCGGGTCGAAACCGCCCGGGCCCAGCCGGCGCGACGCCTGGTGCCCGCCGTGGGGCACCAGGACCGGACCAGCCGCCGCGGTCGCGACGTCGCTGGTGAGCACCAGGCAGGCTGCGCCGGCGCGCAGCATGGAAGAAGCGCGGCCTGCCTGGTGCAGTACGGTGGCCGTCTCGTCGGCCGGTTCGGCGCCCACCACCAACACCCGCGCGGCCCGGCCGGCGCGCAGCAGGAGGGTGGCCGCGCGGACGGCATCGAGCCCGGCGGTGGCACCCGAACAGAGCATCAGGTTTGCCGCGCCGAACCCGAACCACAGGGCGACCGTGCTGGACACCACGTTGCTGGAGGCGTTCGGCGCGGCGAGCGGGCTGACCGCACGGCCACCCTCGGCGCGGACCGTACGGGCCAGATCGGCGACGGTGGCCACGTTACCGAGATTGCTGGCGACGACCACCGCGGTCGCCGGCTCCACGCCCGTCGGCCGGGTACGGCCGGGCGGCAGACCGAGGGCGCGGTGCGCCGCGCAGAGCGCCAGCCGGGTGGCCGGCTCCTTGTACAGCAGTCCCTTGCGGCCCAGCACCTCGTGGGCGCGCTCGGCGGGCACCGCACCGGCCAGCGCCCCGGCCAGCCGGTCGAACGGCACCTGCGCCCAGTCGGCCAGTTCGGCGGCGAGCGGGTCCGCCTCGGGCAGGTGCAGACTCCAGCCGGACACCCGTACCGTCGCGGTGACGTCGGGCCCGGGTCGCCGGGCGGCCATGGTGGTCACGGCGCCTCCACCAGGGTGACCGCGTTGACGCCACCGAAGCCGAAGGCGTCGCACTGGACCAGCCGCGGCGCGTACCCGGTGGTCGCGGTGGCGAAGCGCAGCCCCGCCCCCTCCGGCAGCGGACGGCGCAGCCCCACCACCGGCGGCACCCGGCCGGCGGCCAGGCAACGCTGGGCCACGTCGAGGTTCACCAGCGCTGCCGCGCCGGAGGTGTGCCCGGTCGCGCCCTTCACCGCGGTCACCAGCGGGTCCGCGCCACCGGCCACGAGTACCTGCCGGATCGCCTCGCACTCCGCCGGGTCGTTGAGCGCGGTGCCGGTGCCGTGCGCCACGACCAGGTCCACCTCGGTCGGGTTCCGGCCGCCACGAGCCAGCGCGTCGCGCATCGCTCGGGCAATGCCCGACACCGACGGTGCGGTCTCGTGGTGGGCGTCGCAGGACAGACCGGTGGCGACGACCCGGGCCAGGGCTGGCCGGGCGGTGTCGTCGTCGGGGACCAGCACGACCGCGGCGGCGCCGTCGCCGAGCAGCACACCCTGCCGGTCGGCGTCGAACGGGCGCACCGCGTCGGTCGGGCTGTCGGCGACCCGGCCGATCATCGCCAGCATCGACTCGGTGGTCGCGTCGACGCCGCAGACCAGCACAGCGTCGGCGTCGCCGAGGGTGAGCAGATCCTCGGCGAGGGCCAGCGCGTGCCCACCCGCACTGCACGCGTTGCTGACCGTGACGACCTCGCGAAGGCCCGGCACGGCCGTGCGTACCGCGTCACCGAAGTGCAGGCGGTGTGCCGGGACCACCGGGCCGCCCGTGGCGTACGCCTCCACCGCCGCCAGTTCCCGTAGGCCGGTGCCGACGAGCGCCACCATCCGTCGCCGCCGGGGGTCGAGGCCGGCGGTGGCGATCGCCCGGCGGGCGCAGTCGGCGACCCAGCGGCTGGCCGCGAAGTCCCGCGCCGCGCCGTCATCGACGTGGTAGCCGTTGGTCACGTTGAGGGCGGCCGGCTCGCCGTGCCGTAACGCGCCGATCCCGCTGCGTCCGGCCAGCAGCGCCGCGAAGGTCTGCGGCCCGTCGCCGAGGCAGGTACGCAGCTCGCTAGCGGTCAGCCGCGCCGGCATCCGGCCACCCCCTGACGATGGCGGCGGCGGTGCCGCCGTCCGGGCTGCGCGCGGTCAGCAGCGCCAGTCGCCCGTCGGCATCGTCCGGCGGTGCGGCGAGGAAGCTGGCCAGCGCGAGCCCTCCGGTGGCCGCGTCGCAGCGCCCGAACAGCCGGCTGACCCGCATCCGGGCCGGGACGTGCCCGAGTGCCGCGCAGGCGGAGGCGAACTCGTCGGTCTCCTCCGGTCCCGCCTCGCCGGTGTACACGCAGGCGACGTCCGCCGGGTCGATGCCCGCACGGCGTACGGCCCGCCGCACGCAGCCGGTCAGCGCCCGGTCGGCCGCCGGGCCGCCACCGGGCCCGTACGCGGTGGCCAGGGCGAGCACCTCGGCCTCGCGGCGCGGGCCGACCCACCGGGGCTGGTCGGCCCGGGCGAGCAGGAACACCGCGGCGGCCTCGCCGGTCGGCACGGACTGCCCGGTCAGCCAGGTGGTCCAGGCCCGGTGCGGACTGAACTCCTCGACCGCACCGACCAGCATCGCGTCGACGTAGCCTCGGGCGATGGCGTTGGTGCCGTAGCGCAGCGCGTCGAGGAAGGCCAGCGGGCCGGTCGCCACCGTGGCGTTGACCCCGCGTAGGCCGTGCCGGATGGCTGCCTGGCCGGCCGCGCAGTTCATCACGGTGTTCGGGAACAGCACCGGATTGACCAGGTACGGCTTGTCCTGGACCAGGGTTTCCCGGGTGTAGTCACTGGTGGAGCGGAAGCTGCCCAGCGAGGTGCCCAGCACCACGCCGAGCCGGGACCGGTTGCCGTCGTCCACCTGCACCGCCGCGTCGCGCAGCGCGTCCCCGCAGGCCACCACGGCCAGCGCCGTCGCCCGGTCGTAGAAGCTGGTGCCCTTGCGGCCCAGGTGCGCCCGGACGTCGAAGTCGACCAGGGCGTGCCCGGACGCGGTGGGCAGTGGTTCGTCGGTGAGCGCCGTCACATCGACCGGGGCGGCGGGCGACGGCTCCGACGGCCAGCCGGCACCGGCCGGCGCACCGGCGGGAACCGTGGCTGCGGCGGCGGCCAGGCGGTCGGCCAGGGCGGCACGACCCACCCCGGCCGGGCTGACCGTGCTCCACCCGGTGATCACGACGCCGGTCACTGCCGCACCTCCCGGAGCACTCCGCCGGGCCGGTGGTCGCCGGCCGGCGCACGAACACCACACGGCCCAGGTGGGACAGGGTTCACTCGACCGCTCCGATCAGGACGATGGCGTTGTTGCCGCCAAACGCGAATCCGTTGTTCTGCACCACCCGCACGCTGGCCTCCCGGGCGGTGTTCGGCACCGGATCCAGCCCCGCCAGCGCCGGATCCGGATTGGCCCAGTTGATGGTGGGCGGCAGGAAACCGTGCGCGATGGCGAGCGTCCCGGCGATCGCGCCGAAGCCGCTGGCCGCGCCCATGGTGTGCCCGATCATCGACTTGATCGAGCTGACCGGTGGCACCCGGTCGCCGAACACGTCGAAGATGGCCTGCGCCTCCACCGAGTCGTTGGCCGGCGTTCCTGTCCCGTGGGCGCAGACGTAGTCCACGTCCTCCGGCTTGACGGCGGCGTTGCGGTGCGCCGTCCGCATGCAGGCGGCGATGCTGGCGCGGTCCGGTGCGACCGGGTGGTTGGCATCACAGTTGACGCCGTAGCCGAGCACCTCGGCGTAGATGCGCGCGCCCCGGTTGCGGGCGTGCTCCAGGGTCTCCAGCATCAGGATCGCGCCACCCTCGCCGGTGAGGATGCCGGAACGGTCCCGGTCAAAGGGTGAGCAGGCGTCGGCGGTGAGCGCCCCCAACCGGAAGAAGCCCGCGTGGGCCCACCGGCAGACCGAGTCGGCGCCGCCGGCGAACATCACGTCCGCCTCACCGGTGGTGAGCATGTCGTAGGCGTAGCCGATCGCGTAGTTGCTGGCCGAGCAGGCGGTGGCCAGGGTCAGTGACTCCCCGGTCAGCTCCAGCTCGGTGCTCACCGCGTGGGCGAGCCGGCCGGCCGGCACCTGCCTGAGCAGATCAGGGTCCATCCCGCCGAAGCCGGACTCGACCTGCTGGGCCGTGACCGCCTCGACCACCACCGACTCGCCGCTGGTGGTCCCGACCACGACGCCGGCCCGGTCGACGGCCACCGTCGCCGGGTCGAGCCCGGAGTCGGCCAGGGCCAGCCGGGCCGCCGCCGCCGCGAACTGGCCGGAGCGGCCCCACCGCGCCGAGTCGATCCGGCGCAGCAGGGCCTCGGGGCGGAAGTCGGGCACCTCCCCGGCGTTGCGGTGGGGAAATCCGCTGGCGTCGAAGCTGCGGATCGGGGAGATGCCGGAGCGGCCTTCCCGCAGGCCGTCGGTGAACGCGGACACGCCGATCCCGATGCTGGACACCGGGCCGAGCCCGGTCACCACGACCCGGTTCACGGCTCAGGCCTGGCCGGCAGAGTGACGCACGACGGCGTCGTAGACCGCCTTGAGGTTGTTGAGCTGGGGTAGCTCCGACTGCGGAATCTCGATCTTGAACTTCTTGTCGAGGCGCGCGAGGATCTCGATCGCCCGGAGCGAGTCGGCCTGGTAGTCCTCGGCGAAGTCGCCGGTCTCGGTGAGCTCCTCCGGCTCCAGCTCCAGCACTTCCGCCACGATCTCGCGGAGTTCGGCCATGCGGGGGTCGGTCTGCGTCATGACAGGTCAGCCTTTCCAGCGGAGGTTTGACGAAGCCGGGGCCGCACCGGACCGGGACGGACCCCGGACGGTAGGGACACCGGCGGTACTCGAGGTGGTGGTCTCGACCGTGAGCGCGGTACGCGGACGCCGGGCGGCCATCAGCGTGCCGACCCGGGCGATCCGGCGGTCGCCGACGTACGTCTCGCCGGTGGCGAAGGCGGTGTCGGCGATCACCCGTTCCAGGTGGACGGTGTGCCGCAGCACGTCACCCGGGTAGGCGGCGCCGTCGAAGACGAAGTCCCGGGCCCCGACGAACATCAGCACGTGATCGTCGCCGACCGGACGCTCGGCCTCGGCGAGCCAGAGTAGGGCGGCGGTCTGCCCGAGCGACTCCACCAGCAGCGACGCCGGGTAGGCGTAGTCGCCGGGCGGCGCGTCGTCAGCCAGGTCCCGGTAACAGGGTTCGGTCGCGGTGACCGTCTTGACCGCCTCGATGCGGCTGCCCGGTGTCATCGTCAACACCCGGTCGACGAGCAGCAGCGGATAGCGCTGCGGCAGCAGCGCTCGGATCTGGTGGTGCGCGAGCCCTTCCCCGGCGGTACCGGGCGGCGTCGCGCTGCCGGACGCCGCCGGCTCGGCGGCGTCGCCACCGTCGAACCGGGCGCGGAGCGTGACGGTCACCGTGCTGTCGTCGCGACGACCCGAGGCCGTCACCGTCCACCGGTCGGGCCCCTCCCCGGTCGCGACGATGTCGAGGGTCAGCCGGTCCGGCGGCAGTAGCGGCGCGAGGAAGCGCACGGAGTCCACCGAGCACAACCGCAGCCGGGGCCGACCCGGGTTGCGCAGGGCGATGTCGACCGCCTGGACCAGCGCCTCGACGATGAAGACGCCCGGGAACACCGGGAAGCCGGGAAAGTGGCCGCACAGGTTCGGATCGTCACGGCGGATCGGCACCCCGGCGATCACCTCGACGCGGTCGCCGACAACGCCGACCTGCAGGTCGTCCACCGCGGCCAGCGGGGCGGCCCCGGGCGGGCAGGGCTGGCTGGTGACCGTGCCCGGCGCGTTCACAGCGTGATCCCCCCGTCGACCTGGAAGACCTGGCCGGTGACGTAGCCGGCGCGTGTCGAGCAGAGGAACTCGACCAGGTCGGCGACGTCCTCGGGGCGGCCGAAACGACCCAGCGGGATCTGTCCGAGGGCCTGCTCGCGCAGCTTGCCGGAGAGTGCGTCGGTCATGTCGGTCTCGATGAAGCCCGGCGCGACCACGTTGACCCGGATGCCGTAGCGAGCGACCTCCTTGGCCAGCGACCGGCTCAACCCGATGATCCCGGCCTTGCTGGCCGAGTACGCGGTCTGGCCGGTGTTGCCGTAGACGCCGGCCACCGAAGACATGTTGACCACCACTCCGGCACGGCGCTTCATGAACCGGAAGGTCACCGTGCGGCAGAAGTTCCAGGTGCCGGTGAGGTTGGTGGACAGCACCGCCTGCCAGTCAGTCTCGGTGGCCAGCACCAGCGGACTGTCGCGGGTGATGCCGGCGTTGTTGATCAGGCAGTCGATCGGGCCGAGCTTGTCCTCGGCGGCACCGACGAACCGTTCCACCGCCGCCAGGTCGGTGACGTCACAGGGCGCGAGGTAGACCGGCACCCCGAGGGCTGCCACCTCCGCCCGGGTCTTGTCCGCCGCCTCGCTGGCGCTGCTGTAGCAGCCGGCGACGGCATAGCCCTGCTGGGCGAGGCGGAGCGCGGTCGCCCGGCCGATACCCCGCGAGACGCCGGTCACCAGTGCTCGGAGCTGAGTGGTCAAGCCAACCTCCCCTGTCGGACGCCTGCCGACTGGATGTAACACAACACAACACTGACGGGTGTGTTGTATCTTCTCCGCGCCAACATACTGGCTTATCGGCGACGCGGTCAGCAAGTGGTGTCGTATGTTTTCTTCGGTGTTCCGACGGACGCCGGGGCGATCTCGGAGAGCACCTGCGCCGTGTGCTGGCCGGGTGCCGGTGCGCCGAAGCGGACCCGGGTGGGCGTACGCGAGAACTTCGCCGCCGGCCCGACGATCGGCGCGGTACTGCCGTCGCTGAGCACAGTGGGTTGCAGCATCGCCCGTTGCGCCAGGTACGGATCGGCCACCACCTCGGCAACCGTGCGGACCCGGGAGACGGTCAACCCTCGACCGACCAGCTCGGCGACGACGACGTCGGCGGGTACACCGGCACACCACCGCGCCACCTCGGCGTCCACCTCGGCCCGGTTGGCCAGCCGGTCGGCCGCCCGGGCGAACCCCGGTGCCCGGGCCAGGTCCGGTCGGCCCATCGCGCCGGCCAGCTCCCGCCAGTGTCGATCCAGCGCGACGGCGAGGTAGACCTGCCCGCCGACACAGTCGTAGACGTTGGCGGGTACCACGAAATCGGTCTGGTTTCCCCACCGCCCGGGCGGCCGGCCCGCCGCGGCGAGGGTGTGCAGCCCGGCGCTGCCGGCAAGCATCGCGTCGAACATCGCCACGTCGACGTGCTGTCCCTCGCCGGAGTGCCGGCGGTGCCAGAGGGCGGCCAGTGCGCCGATCGCGCCGTGCAGACCGGCCAGCTCGTCGGCCAGGAACGTCGGAGCCCGCACCGGGCCCCCGTCGGGGTCGCCGTTGAGTGACATCCACCCACTGGCCGCCTGCACGATCGGGTCGTACGCCGCCTCGGCCCGCCGGTCGCCGTACTGGCCCCAGCCGGAGATGGAGACGTACACCAGGTCGGGCCGGACCGCCCGGCACTGCGCCCAGCCCACTCCCCAGCCCTCCAGAGTGCCGGGCCGATAGTTCTCCACCACCACGTCGGCGGCGGCGACGAGCCGCAGGAACTCCTCCCGGCCCGACGGCTCGCGCAGGTCCAGCCCGACGCTGCGCTTGTTCCGGTTGACGGTCTGCCGGAACCAGGACAGGCCGGTGCCGGGTATCCGGGGCGGCACCTCGCCGTCGCGACCGTGCGGCAGCTCCACCCGGACAACGTCGGCACCGAGATCCGCGAGGATCGCGCTGGTCAGCGGGCCGGACCAGACCTTCGTCACGTCCAGCACCCGGACGCCGTCCAGAGGCCCGGCAAGGTCGTCGCGGGCCTCGCGGTAGAAGTCCCCGGCGTCGCGGTACGACGTGTGATCATCCATCACGCATCACATCCGCTGCAGGATCGAGGCGGTGCCCAGCGCTCCGCCGCAGCACATCGTCACCAGGGCCAGTTCCCTCTCGGCGCGTTCCAGCTCGTGCAGCGCGGTGACCAGCAGGCGGGTGCCGGAGGCGCCCAACGGGTGACCCAACGCGATGGCACCGCCATTGACGTTGACCCGGTCCGGGTCGGCGTCGTGGGCGGCCGCCCAGCCGAGCACGACGGCCGCGAACGCCTCGTTGACCTCGGCGATATCGATGTCGGACAGTCGCATCTTCGCCCGGTCGAGTATCTTCCGGGTCGCCACCACCGGCCCCTCCAACAACAGGTACGGGTCGGAGCCGGTGACCACCTGGTGCAGCAGCCGGGCCCGGGGACGCAGCCCCAGCGCGGCGGCACGCTCGGCGGACATCCACAGGATGGCCGCCGCACCGTCGGATATCTGCGAGGTGGTGCCGGCGGTGTGCGTCCCGCCCTCGATGGTGGGCCGCAGCCCGGCCAGGCCTTCCGGGGTGGTCTCGCGCGGCCCCTGGTCCCGGGTCACCTCGCGGGTGCCGCCGTCGGGGGTGGGCGCCCGCACCGCGACCACCTCGGCGTCGAATCGTCCCTGTGCCCAGGCCTGCGCCGCGCGCCGCTGGGAGCGCACCCCGTACGCGTCGGCGGCGGCCCGGTCGACGCCGTACCGGGCGGCTATCCGCTCCGCGCCGCCGAACTGTGCCTTCGGCGGGTCGTCCCACGGGTAGTCGTCGGTCTTGTAGTGCCCGGGGCCCTGGTAGAGGTTGGTGCCCACCGGCACCCGGGACATCGACTCGACCCCGCAGGCGATGCCCACGTCGATCGCCCCGGCGGTGATCAGCGCGGCGACCAGGTGGTTGGCTTGCTGCGCGGAGCCGCAGGAGGCGTCCACCGTGGTGCAGGCCACCTCCGGGTCCAGGCCCGTGGACAGCCAGGCGTTACGGGTGACGTTGAGACTCTGCTCGCCGACCTGGGTGACACAGCCGCCAATGATCTGGTCCACCTCCGAGGGTGGCAGGCCGACCCGGTCTAGTACCTCCCGCTGGACGATCCGTAGCAGCTCGACGGCCTTCAGGCCGCTGAGCCAGCCGTCCCGCCGACCGATCGGGGTGCGCGCCGTCGCGACGACTACCGCCTCTGCCACGACACTCACTCCTCTCGCAACGACAGGGCGAGCTTCGGGCAGCCGCGCACGGCTGTCTCCACCTGCGCCAACTGCTCTGCCGACGGCCGCTCGACCAGCACGTACATCAGGTCGTCGTCCCGGATCTCGAACACCTCGGGTGCGCTGTCGGCGCAGATCCCGTGGCTGTCACACCGGTCGTAGTCCACGACTAACAACATCGTTTGCTCCCACGCTCCTGTCGGGTTCACCGGGCCCGCCCCACGATAGATGACGCATGTAGGATTTGCCGACACAGAGAAGCAACAGACACTTGCGCCACAGAAGACGTGTCGCATAGCGTCGGGCCGGTCCGTTCCGGCGGAAGCTTCCCGTCCGGCACGCCGAGGAGGCCGACCATGCTGACCGGATGCGTACCCTGGCCCGACGAGCTCGCCCGGCGCTATCGCCAGGAGGGCACCTGGCGCGGCGAGGTGCTCGGGGACCTGCTGCGTCCCTGGGCGGCGCGCGATCCCGACCGCACCGCCGTGGTCACCCGGCACGGCCGGCACAGCTACGCCGAGCTGGACGGCCGGGCCGACCGGCTGGCTGCCGGGCTGGTCGCGATGGGCATCGGCCCCGGCGACCGGGTCGTCGTGCAGCTGCCGAACACCCCCGACTTCGTGGTGACGTGTGTGGCGCTTTTTCGCGTCGGGGCGCTCCCGGTGCTGGCGCTGCCGGCCCACCGACGGGCCGAGCTGGGCTATCTCGCCGAGTACGCCGGCGCGGTGGCGCTGGTGGTTCCCGACGTGGCGGCCGGCACCGACCACCGGGATCTGGCCCGGTCCGTCCGCCAGGCGGTGCCCGGACTCAAACACCTCCTGGTGGCCGGCGAGGCCCAGGAGCTGACCGCGCTGCGCGACGTCGACGCCGACCCGGTGGAACTACCCGCAACCGACCCGTCGGAGGTGGCGTTCTTCCTGCTCTCCGGCGGCACCACGGGCCTACCCAAGCTGATCCCACGCACCCACGACGACTACGCCTTCCAGCTGCGAGCCACCGCCGAGGCGATGGGCTTCGACGAGCACAGCGCCTACCTCGCCGCGCTGCCGGTGGCGCACAACGCCGCGCTCGGCTGCCCCGGCGTGCTGGGCGCGCTGCACGCCGGCGGCCGGGCCGTGCTGGCCGCCAGCCCGGCCCCCGACGAGGTGTTTCCGCTGATCACCGCCGAGCAGGTCACCCTGACCACACTGATGCCGGCGCTGCTGCCCGTGTGGACGGAGACCGCCGACTTCTTCGGTGCCGACCTGTCGAAACTGGTCATCGAGGTCGGCGGTGCCACGCTCAGCCCGGAGGTGGCCCGTCGGGTACGACCCGCCACCGGTGCCACCCTGACCCACTGGTTCGGAATGGCCGAGGGGGTGCTCTGCTTCACCCGGCCCGACGACGGCGACGAGGTCGCCGCCACCACCCAGGGCACCCCGCTCAGCCCGGCCGACGAGCTGCGCGTGGTGGACGAGGCCGACCGGGACGTCCCCGACGGCGAGGTCGGTGAGCTGCTGGCCCGGGGTCCCTGCACGCTGCGCGGCTACTACGCCGTGCCCGAACACAACCGCACCGTCTTCACCGCCGAGGGGTTCCTGCGCACCGGTGACCTGGTGCGCCGCGACGCCGCCGGGCGGCTGGTGGTGGTCGGCCGGATCAAGGACGTGGTCAACCGGGGCGGCGAGAAAATCTCCGTCGACGAGGTGGAGGCCCACCTGGTGGCTCACCCGGCGGTGCGCACCGCAGCCGTGGTGCCGGTGCCCGATTCCCGGCTTGGCGAGAAGACCTGCGCCGTCATCGTCGCGCGGGACGCCCCGCCCAGCCTCGCCGAGGTACGCGACTTCCTGCGCGCCCGCGGGCTGGCCGACTTCAAGCTGCCCGACCGGCTACACGTCACACCCCAACTGCCGTACACCCCGGTCGGCAAGATCGACCGGCGGGCACTGGCCCGCGAGGTGGTGGCGTGACCCGCCCGCCGCTGGCCACCCCCGCCACCGGCACCGACCGGGTGCTCTGGCTCGACGGGCTGCCCGCCGACCAACTCGCCGTCCGACCGCCGCTGGACGGCGACACCACCGCAGACGTGGCGATCGTCGGCGCCGGCTACACCGGCCTGTGGACCGCCTACTACCTGAGCACCTTCCGTCCCGACCTGGCGGTCGTCGTGATCGACGCCGGCCGGGCCGGGTTCGGCGCCTCCGGCCGCAACGGCGGGTGGTGCACCGCCGAGATGCCGGCGCTGCTGCCGGGTCTGGTCCGCCGGCACGGACCGATGGCCGCGATGCGCCTGTACCGGGCCGGCCGGCGCACCCTCGACGAGCTTCGCCGGGTGTTCGACGCGGAGGGGATCGACGCGCACTGGCGGCACGACGGCTCGCTCTACGTGGCCCGCAGCGAGCCGCAGGCCGACCGCCTGCGCGGCTGGCACCACGTGCGGACCAGGCTCGGCATCGACGGGCTCACCCTGACCGTCGGCGAGCAGGCCGCCGGGCAGATCGGGCTGACCGGCGTGCGCGCCACCGCGTACACCCCGCACTGCGTGGCCGTGCAGCCGGCCCGCATCGCCCGCGGGTTGCTCGCCGCGGTCGAACGCCGGGGGGTCCGCGTCGCCGAGAACACCCGGGCGACCCGGATCGCCCCCAGTCTGCTGGTCACCGACCGCGGCACCATCCGCGCCCGATCGGTGCTCTGCGCCACCGAGGGCTACACCGGGAACCTCCCCGGGCACGCCCGCCGGGTGCTGCCGTTGCACTCCTACGCGCTGGCCACCGAGCCGCTGGACGTCGGCACCTGGCAGCGTCTCGGCCTGAACGACCACCGAACCGTCGCCGAGTCCCGCTACCAGTTCGGCTACCTGCAACGCACTGTCGACGACCGGCTGGTACTCGGTGGACGCGGCGCCTACTACCGGTTCGGCTCCGCCACCGACCGGAGCCAGGCCGCCGCCCGCCGGGCCTACGACCGGCTGCGCCGAACCCTGGCCGAACTGCTGCCCGACCTGGCCGACGTCCCGGTGTCGCATCGATGGAACGGGGTGTACGGGCTACACCGGCACACCGAACCCGAAGTGGTCTACGACCGCGAGACCGGGCTGGGCCACGCGGGCGGCTACGGCGGCGAGGGGATCGCCCTGAGCAACCTCGCGGCCCGTTCACTGGCCGCACTGGTCGCCGGGGTCAGCCGCCCGGAGACCCGGCTGTGCTGGGTGGACAACGCCTCCCGCCGCTGGGAGCCGGAACCACTGCGGTACCTCGGCGTGCGGGGGGTCAGCGCGGTCGCCACCGGAGCCGACCGCTACGAGCACCGCACCGACCGGCCGGCGCCGCTGGCCCGGCTCGCCCTGCGCGCCATCGTGTGAGCCGCTGACCGACACGACGAGGAGGCTGGTGTGGACGACCTGCAACGGATGCGGAAGGTCTGGGAGTTCATCTTCGAAAAGTCGGTCGCCGACGACGCCGACTTCTTCACCGACCTCGACGGCGACTCGATGGCCGCCGCCGCCCTCGTGCACCACGTCGCCGAGGAGTTCGGCGTCTCGTTGCCGTTGTTCGAGGTGTTCGACCGCCCGACGCCGGCCGAACTGCTCGCGGCCGTCCGGGAACAGCTCTCGGTCGGCTGATCGCCGCCAATGCCAGCGAGGAGCACGATGGACCAGCTCACGGCGACCGGGTTCGGACTCAGCGACCTGCAACAGGCCTACCTGATCGGCGAGCTGGGCGACTTCCAGCTCGGCGGTCCCGCCCTGTTCTACGAGGAGTACGCCTGCCCGCCGTTCGACATCGAGGCGTTCACCGCGGCGGTACGCACCCTCGTGCGAAGGCACCCGATGCTGCGCTGCGCCATCGGCGAGGACGGCCAGGTCCGGATCCTGGACGACCCGCCGTCACCGCTGGCGGTGCGCTCGCTGCGGGGCGCGACCGCTCGGCGACGCGCCGCGCTGCTGGCCGCCAGCCGCCGCGAGCTGGCCGACGACGGGCCACCGCTGGCCGGTCCGGCCGCGTTCCGGATGGTCGTCTGGTGCGACGAGGCAGAATTCCTGGTGCAGATGGCGGGCCGGCTGATGGTCTTCGACGGCCAGTCCGGCGAAGTCTTCGCCCAGGAGCTGCGCACCCTGCTCGGCGGTGGCGACCTCGCGCCGCTGGACTTCAGCTACGAACGGTACCGCCGGGAGCTGGACCAGCGCCGCGAAGGCCCTGAGTACGCGGCGGCCCGCCACTACTGGACCGAACGACTCGACGACCTGCCCGGCGCACCGGAGTTGCCGCTGCGCCGGGGCGGACGGCACGACGGCCCGCTGGTACGGCGGACCTTCGCGCTGCCCAGGGAGGTGACCGACGCCTTCAGCGCGGCGCTGCGCCGTCGGCGGCTCACCCCGACGATGGCCGTCGCCGCAGCGTTCGCCCGGGTACTGCGGCACTGGAGCCGCCAGCCACGGTTCACCGTCAACCTCATGTACGGCGACCGGCTCAACCTGCACCCGGACGTGTCCCGGCTGATCGGCAGCTTCGCCAGCACCCTGCTGCTGGAGTGCTCGCCGGCGGGCGGAGAGAACGACTTCACCGCCGACGCGACCGCGATCCGCTCCCGGCTGCTGCGCGACATGACCCACGGCGCGTTCAGCGGGGTGTCGGTGATCCGGGAGCTGAACCGCCGCTCCGGCGCCGTCTCCGGGGCCAGGATGCCGGTGGTCTTCACCAGCATGCTCGGGCTCGGCTCCGACACCGATCCGGTCTTCCTGGAACTGCTCGGCTGGCAGCGCCGCGACTCACTGGTCCGTACCCCACAGGTCGCCTTCGACCACCAGGTGTACATGCGCGCCGGCGAGATGGTGTTCAGCTGGGACACCGCCGACGGTCTCTACCCGGCCGGACTGGTCGACGACATGTTCGCCGCGTACCGGCGACTGCTGGGCGACCTGGCCGCCGACGACGCGGCCTGGACCTCGCCGGGCGGTGACCGGCTGACCCCCGACCGGCAGTTGACGGTACGGGCCCAGGTCAACGACACCGCCGCCGAGGTTGCCCCGCAGACCCTGCACGACGGTTTCCTGGGCTGGGCGCATCGCACCCCGGACGCCGAGGCCGTGCTCACCCCGACCGGCGCGACCACGTACCGGCAGCTGCGGACCCGCGCCGGCGCGGTGGCCGCCGCGCTGCGCACCGCCGGACGGGGCCCGGGCGACCTGGTCGCGGTCGTCGCCGAGCGGGGCGTCGACCAGATCGCGGCGCTGCTCGGGGTGCTGATGAGCGGCGCGGCCTACGTGCCGATCTCGCCCGCCTGGCCGGTCCGGCGCCGGGCCCAGATCCTCGCCGGGGCCGCCGTGCGCGCGGTGCTCGGGGAGACATCCGGCGACCTCGACGGCGCGCCCGCCGACGCCGTGCGGTGGCGCCTGGCCGACCTCGGACCGGGCGACCTGCCCGACACCGAGGCGGCCGACGACCCGGAGGCGCTGGCGTACGTGATCTTCACGTCCGGCACCACCGGGACGCCCAAGGGCGTGATGATCCGCCACCAGAGCGCGGCGAACACCATCGTGGACGTCAACGAGCGCTTCGGGGTCACCGCCGCCGACCGGGCGCTGGCGGTCTCCGAGTTCACCTTCGACCTCTCCGTGTACGACGTGTTCGGGCTGCTGGCCGTCGGCGGCACGGTGGTCGTGCCCGACCCGGAGCAGGCCCGCGAGGTGGTGCACCTGCACGAGCTGGCCGACCGGACCGGCGTCACGGTGTGGAGTTCGGTCCCCTCCTACCTGGCCATGTACGTCGACTACGTCCGCGCGGCGGCCGACCGGGCACGGCCACGGACGCTGCGGCTGGCGATGGTCAGCGGCGACTGGGTGCCGCTGCCGCTGGGCCGCGAACTGGCCGAGATCGCGCCGGCCGCCCGGTGCGTCGCGCTCGGCGGGGCCACCGAGGCGTCGATCTGGTCGAACTGGTTCGACGTACCGGCCCAGGTACCAGCGGATTGGACCAGCGTCCCGTACGGCTGGCCGCTGCGTAACCAGCGCTTCCACGTCCTCGACGAACAGCTCACCCACCGGCCCGACTGGGTGCCCGGGGGCCTGTACATCGCCGGCCGGGGACTCGCCGACGGCTACCTGCACGCGCCGGAGCTGACCGCTGCCGCCTTCGTCACCCATCCGGTCACCGGGGAACGGCTTTACCGCACCGGCGACGTGGGACGGTACCGGCCCGACGGGGTGATAGAGTTCCTCGGCCGCGACGACCCGCAAGTGAAGATCAACGGCTTCCGGGTGGAGCTCGGGGAGATCGAGGCCGCTCTGGTCGAACAGCCCGGAGTCGCCGACGCCGTGGTCGTCGCCCGCCGCAGTGAGCGGGGTGCGTCACTGGTCGCCTTCGTGGCGGTCGAGCAGACGCGGCCGACCACCGCCGACACGCTGCGCGACGCGCTTGGCGCGGCGCTGCCCGGCTACCTGGTGCCGCCGGTGATCGAGGTCCGCGACGCGCTGCCGCTGACCGGCAACGGCAAGGTGGACCGCGCCGCCCTGGCCGCCGCGGCCGCCGGACTCGCCACCGACACCGGCGAGTTCCGCGCCCCGCGTACCGCGACGCAGCGGCGACTGACCGCGCTCTGGTCGGAGCTGCTCGACGTGCCGGCGGTCGGCATCGACGACCCGTTCTTCGCCCTGGGCGGCAGCTCGCTCCAGGCGGCGCAGCTGATGAACCGCGTGGAGCGGGAGTTTGGCAGCCGGCTGCCGCTGGCCGCGCTCTACCAGCACCGCACCGTGGCCGAGCTGGCCCGGCTGCTCGACACCCACGACCGGCCCGCCGGGGCGTCGGCGGTGCAGTCGCTGGCCCCCGGTGATGGGCCCACGGTGGTACTGGTCCACCCGGTCGGCGGCGACCTGCTCTGCTACCGAGAACTGGTCGAGAGGCTCCGCGGGGACTGGTCGGTGCTCGGTCTCGCCTCGCCCGCGCTGGACACCGCCGTCGCGGTGCCGCCGACGCTGACCGAGCTGGCCCGCAGCTACCTCGACGAGGTGCGCGCGGCGCTGCCGGCCGATGAACCGGTACGGCTGGTCGGCTGGTCGCTGGGTGCGGTGCTGGCGTACGAGCTGGGTCGGCAGCTGACCGACGCGGGACGGGTCTGCACGGCGGTGCTGATCGACCCGTGGGTCGGCCCGGCCGACGCGGCGGGCGAACCAGCCGCCGACGAGCTGGTCCGGGCCTTCCTGACCGACGTGACCCGGGGCGAGGTGTCCGCCGACTCAGCGATCGGCGACGCCGCCACCGGCGAAGAGGCGCTGCGGGCGGCCTGGCCAGCCCTGACGGCCGACCGGCCGGAGCTGATGTCGCTCGGTCTGGAGGCGGCGCAGCGGATCTTCGGCGTCTTCGCCGCGCACACTCGCGCGCTGCTCCGCTACCCGGCACCGGCGGCGCCGGGTCTGCCGGTGCACCTGTTGGAGGCGCAGACCGCGTTGGGTGGTGCGGCCGGCGGCTATCTGGTGCGGCTGGGCGACCGGCTGCCCGAGGAGGCGGTGACTACCCGCCTACGGGTGCCCGGAGACCACTTCGCGGTGACCGATCCGGCCGACGTCGCCGCGATCGCCGACGCGGTCGCCGACGGCCTCGCCGAGCCCTGATCACGCCGGCCCGCCCGGCACCCCGATGCCGGCGGCCCGGCCGAGACGTCGATGATCGAGGCTCAGCCGGGCCGCCGCTGGTCGAGGCTCAGTCGCGGTGCAGGCGGTTGAGCAGGTCGGCGCGGATGGCCGGACGAGTGCCGAACACGAGCAGGAACAGCGCCTCACGCATCAGCCGCTCGGCCGGGCGGTGCCGCAGCACCGCCGCACTGCCGGTGGTGGTGGCGAGCAGCCCGGCGGCACGCAGCGCGAGGGCCGCCGCGCCCGCCCGCGCGGACGGCAGCTCCGCCGGGCCGGCGGCGTCCAGGGTGGTCCGGCACTGGTCGACTGCCGCGTCCAGCGGGCTCGGCCCGATCAGCCTCGCGCACCGGGTGGACACGCCCAGCGGCAGGGAGCCGTTGAACCGCAGGGTCGCCGGGTCGCGTTGCAGGTAGACCTCGTGCGGAACCATGCCGGTGACCCGCTGCTCGGGCACGAAGTGCCCGGTGAAGGTGACCTGCACGGTGCGGCTGGCCGCGACCGCCACCATGTCCACCGGCGTGACGCTCAGCGTGTCGCTCTCCGCGGCGTCCAGCAGCGACCAGACCAGGGTGTCCGAGTCGTCCCGGGCTGCGGTGAAGAGGGTGTCGATCAGACCCCATCCGGTCACCCACGGCGCGACGCCGTGCAGCAGCCACCCGCCGTCGACCGGTTCGGCGCGTACCGCCGGCGGCCCGGGTCGGGTAGCCGCGATGATGGCCAGCCCGGCGCGCCGCTCACCCCGGCACAGCGGCTCCAACCACTGCTCGGCGATGCCCGGACGCTGACTGTGGGTGGCCGCCATCACCGCGCTGTGGTGCTGCGCCCAGACGAAGGCGGTGTTGAGGCAGCCACTGGCGATGATCTCGGTCACCCGGGCCGCGGTGGCGGTGTCCTCGGCGGACATCTCGCTGTACTCGGGCGGCCCGGCGACGCCGTAGCAGCCCTCCGCGGCGAGCAGGTCGAGATGGCTGGCCGGAACCGAGTCGCTGGCGTCGACCGTCTCCGCCGCCGGGAACAGCACCTCCTCGGCGATCCGCTCCGCGCGGTCCAGCACCTTGGCAGAGTTGCTCATCAGTCGGTCCACCGTCCGTTCCCTCGTCAGTCGGTGCGGGTACTCCGACAGCCTAGCGAACAGGCAACCGACAGCCTATAAGCTACATAGGCTGTGTTGTGTTTGTTGTTTCAGCACTATGCTGGGACACGTAATGAAACGGCGGGGAGGTCTGCTCGATGACCGAAGATCCAGCGGTGCGATCCCAACGGGTCGGCACGTTCTACGACCTGATGGGCGTCTTCCTCGACGCCGTCTACGGCGACAACCTGCACTACGGCTACTGGGCCGACGAGCACGATCACGCCACGATGCCGCAGGCGCAGGAACGACTCAACGACGAACTCGCCGGCCGGCTCGCCGTCGGCCCCGGCGGGCACCTGCTCGACATCGGCTGCGGTACGGGCGGGCCCACCCGGCGGATCGCCCGGATCACCGGCGCCGAAGCCACCGGCGTCTCGCTCAGCGGTTGGCAGGTCGAGCGGGCCGGCGAACTCGCGATCAAGGAGGATCTGGCCGACCGGGTCCACTTCACCCGGGCCGACGCCACCGCCCTGCCGTACGCCGCCGCGAGCTTCGACGCGGCGCTGGCCCTGGAGGTGCTGGTGCACGTGCCGGACAAGGCCGTCGCGCTGGCCGAGGCGCACCGGGTGCTCCGGCCCGGCGGCCGGCTGGTCCTCGCCGAGCTGACCCTGGCCCGCCCGATGAACGACGAGCAGCGACGGATCTTCTCGGCGATGCCGATGTCGACACCGCCCACCGTGCAGGAGTACGTCGAGCAGGTACGCGAGGCCGGTTTCGAGGTCGTCGACGCCTTCGACGCCAGCACGAACGTCCGCCGCTCACACCAGGCCACCCGGGAGGCGGTGGCGCACGAGCACGAACGCCTGTCCGGCACGTACGGCCCCCGGGTGCTGCGCCAGGTCGGCAACGCGGTGCTCGACCTGCAGTCGGTGGCCGAGGCCTGCCTCGGCTACCTGATGCTCACCGCGCGCCGCCCGGAGCGGGGCTGACCCACCCGGGGTGACCCGGCCAGTCGAGGAGGACTCCGTGTACCGACCCCGCACCGTCCACCGCGTCCTCGCCCGACTGACCGGCCGGTCCGCCGGTCGGGCCTGGCCACGCAGCTTCGCCGACCGGCTCACCCATCCGGTGCCCGGCCCGGCGGCGGTCGTCCGGTTGATGCGGGAACGCGGCAACCGCCCGACCGGCCCGACCGCCGGCCGGGTGCCGGTGGTCGATCAGGCGGTGCCCCTGGTCCGGCCCGAGCGGGCCGCGGTGACCTGGATCGGACACGCGACCTGCCTGGTGCAACTCGGCGGCCGGGTGGTGCTCACCGATCCGGTCTTCGCCGAAAAGATTCCGGGTACGCCGCGCCGGTTCACTCCCCCCGGGGTGGCCTGGGAGTCGTTGCCTCCGGTCGACGTGGTGGTGATCAGCCACAACCACTTCGACCATCTCGACGAGCCGACGGTGCGCCGGTTGCCCCGGGACACCCCGGTGCTGGTGCCCGCGGGACTGGCCTGGTGGTTCCAGGCGCGGGGCTTCCGCCGGGTCGTCGAACTGGACTGGTGGGAGTCGACCACCGTGGGCGGCGTACGGTTCGACTTCACCCCGGCGCACCACTGGAGCCGCCGCGGCCTGCTCGACACCTGCCAGAGCCTGTGGGGCGGCTGGCTGATGACCGTCGACGGTCCACCCACCAACCGGGTGTTCTTCGCCGGCGACTCGGCCTACGGCCCGGCGTTCGCCGAGATCGGCTCCCGGTTCCCGGGCATCGGCGTCGCCCTGCTGCCGGTGGGCGCGTTCCGGCCGCGCTGGTTCATGAAGCCCCTGCACATGGACCCGGCCGAGGCGGTACGCGCCTGCGCCGACCTGCGGGCGCAGCGGATGGTACCGATCCACTGGGGCACCTTCGCGCTCTCTGCCGAGCCGGTGCTGGCCCCGGTGGAGCTGGCCCGCAAGGCCTGGGCGGAGTCGGGCCGGCCGGCCGGGACCCTCTGGGACCTCGCGGTCGGGGAGAGCCGGCTACTCACCGCCGAGACGTCCTACTGACCCCGACGCCCGGCCGGCGGTGACCGGCCGGGCGTCGGTCACACCGGCGCACCGGTGCGTCGTACCCGGAGACCTTCGAGGCGGGTCAGCGGTCGGTGCCGGCCATCCGGGCCCGTCGTGCCGCCCGCGCGGCGAAGAACGACCGCGGCGCCAGCGCGGCCGAGTGCGGCAGCAGCAGCGGCAGTCGATCGCCGGTCTCCTGCCGCCAGATGAACAGGTGCGCGCCCTTGTCGCCCATGGCTCCCTTAGCGAACTTCGGCTGGTTCACCGTCACGAACGCGAGGTCGGTGTACTCGGTCTTCCGGCGGAGCACCAGGTCACGCAGGATCTTGCCGCCGGTGTGGCTGGGCGCGATCCCGTTGCCCGTGTAGCCGTGGCCGTAGACCAGGCCGTCGCCGGTGCGGCCGAACTGGGGGATGAAGGTACGGCTCCAGCCGATCGGCCCACCGAAGGCGTGACTGAACCGGACATCCCGCCAGGCCGGGAAGAACCGGGCGAAGGACTCGCGGAGTTCGGCGTGGGCGGTGTCGTTGCGCAGGTGCGCCCGGTCGGTGCCGCGCCCGTCGTAGTAGTACCACCGGCCGCCGGACCAGACGACCCGGTTGTCGGCGGTCAGCCGGGCCGCGTGGGCGAACGACAGCGAGTTGCTAACCCCCTCCCGGCCGGGCCAGGCGACCTGGGCCAACTGCGCGTCGGTCAGCGGCTCGGTCACCATCACGTAGTTCCACACCGGCATGACCTTGGTGTGCGTCTGGGCGAAGCTGTGCTGCCAGGCGTTGGTGGCCAGGACGACCTCGTTGGCGATCACCGTGCCGGTCGGGGTGCTCACCCGGTAGCGGTTGCCCACCTTGCGTACCTCGGTGACCGGGGTGCGTTCGTGGATGTCGACGCCCTGCTCCCGGACCACCCGGGCCAGGCCCTGTACCAGCCGGTGCGGGTTGACCAGCGCCCCGGTCGTGCGCAGCGCGCCCAGCACCTGCGGCGAACCGATGCGCTGCTGGGCCTCGTCGCGGTCCAGCAGCTTGAAGGAGCCACGCAGGCCGGTGCGGTCGCTGCGCTTGACCTGCAGTTCGAGCCGGGCCAACTGCTTGCGGTCGGTGACCACCTGGAGCATGCCGTTCATCGCGAAGTCGGCCTCGATGCCGTACTGGCGGCAGAACCTGCCCACATCGATGATGGAGCGGGCACCGGTGCGGTAGACCCCGGCAGCCTTCTCGCGGCCGTAGTACCACAACAGCCGCCGAAGCACCTTGCCGGCGGTCAGACCGACGAACCCACCGTTGGCGCTGGACGCGCCGCTGCCGACCGTCTCGGCCTCCAGCACCCGGATGTCGGCGGCGGGCTCGGCCTCGGCCAGGAAATGCGCCGCCCACAGGCCGGTGTAGCCGGCGCCGACGATGCAGATGTCGCACGTCGCGTCACCGTCGAGGGGTTCACCGGCCTCGACCGGCTCGGTGTCGTGCCAGTAGACGCTGTTGCGGGTCTCTTCCACGTCGCTCTCCAAGTCGTCGTGAGGACGTTCGCACCCACTATCCATACTGTGTGTTGCTTTCAGCAAGACCCAACAGTCAACGGACGTCGCCGGCGGCCCGGGCCGCCCGCTCGGCCCGGCGCTGCTGGCGTAGCCGGTTCATGAAGTAGTCGGCGTTGAGCCAGTAGAACTCCAACCAGATGTTGTCCGGGTCCCGTAGCCAGATGCCGTAGCCGGCTTCCAGGAACAGCTCGCGGACTCCGGAGTGCTCGGCGCCGACGGCGTCCAGATGGTCTGCCCACTGGTCCAGGTCGGCCATCTCCGGCACGTGGTAGCCGAGGTGGTGCAGGCCGACCCGGCGCTCGTCGAAGGGGGCCGGATCCGGCTCGTTGGCCTGCCCGAGCACGATCGAGGAGAGCGAGCCCCGGTGCACCAGCGTCCGGAAGGTGAAGCCGGACTCCGCGGGTGTCGCGTCCCGTACCGGGGTGAAGTCCATGACCCGGCAGTACCACTCGGTGCTGCGGTCCAGGTCGCGGACGGTCAGGTTGACGTGGTTTCTGCCGTTGAGTTTGGGCACATGACGCATCATAGTTGCTTGACTCGTATCTTGGGTGTGGCGTGTTGTAGGCACCTAGCGGTAGCGTGTCGTCACCTGGCAGCGTGGCTGCGCGGACCGGGCCGAAACGGATGTGAGGAACCGGGCATGCATCTGAACGTGTTCACCCAGTGCTCTCCGTCGCCCCAGTTCAAGGGCATGTGGCGGGTGCCCGGCGACCGCACGGCCACCGGATACCGGTCCCTGGAGTACTGGATCTCCCGGGCCCGCCAACTGGAGGCGGCCTGCATCGACGCGCTGTTCTTCGCCGACATCCACGGTGTCTACGACGTGTACCGGGGCTCGTGGGCGCCGGCGGTGCGGCACGCGGTACAGATCCCGTCGATCGATCCGGCGCTGCTGCTCTCGGCCGCCGCGGCGGCAACCCGCCACCTCGGCTTCGCGATCACCTACTCCACCACCTACCACTCCCCCTACGAGTGCGCCCGGCTGTTCTCCTCGCTGGACCACCTCACCGGCGGGCGGGTCGGATGGAACATCGTCACCTCCTACCTGCGGTCGGCCACCGTCAACGGACTCGGTGAGTACCTCGACCACGACGACCGCTACGACCGGGCCGACGAGTACGTCCAGGTCGCCCGCGCGCTGTGGGAGGACAGCTGGGACGCCGACGCGGTGGTCCGGGACACCGAACGCGACATCTTCACCGACCCCGACCGGGTCCACCAGATCGACCACCAGGGCCGCTGGTTCACCGTCCGCGGCCCGCACCAGTGCGAGCCCTCGCCGCAACGCACCCCCGTGCTCTACCAGGCGGGCGCCTCACCGCGGGGCATCGAGTTCGCCGCCCGGCACGCCGAAGTGGTCTTCCTGACCCTGGCCGACCCGGCCGCCGGCCGGGAGCCGGTGGCCGGCCTACGCGCCGCCGCGGCCCGGCACGGGCGGGACCCGGGCACGGTCAAGGCATTGCAGGGCACCATGGTCATGATCGGCCGGGACCGGGCCGAGGCGAAGGCGAAGGCCGAGGCGTACAACACGCTGTGGAGTAGCGAGGGGCAACTGGCCAAGTGGTGCGGCTGGATGGACATCGACCTGGCCACCTACCCCGACGACACCCCGGTCGAGGAGATCCGCAGCCAGGCCAGCCACTCCTTCCTCGGGTTCCTGCGCAAGCTCACCCCAGACCGCACCTGGACCGTGGGCGACGTCAAGTACCTGGTCTCGCGGCCCCGCCGGCCCCGGCTGGAGGCGCCGGTGACGCTGTTCGGCACACCGGAGCAGGTCGCCGACCGGATGGAACAGTGGCTCACCGTCGCCGACGTGGACGGATTCAACCTGATCCCCTGCCCACCGTCGGACGGCATCGACGACATCTGCGACCTGCTCGTGCCGGAGCTGCAACGACGCGGATTGTTCCGCACCGCCTACGACCCGGCGGAGACCACCCTGCGCGAGCGGTACTTCGGCACCGGCGTACGCACCTACCGCGATCCGGCCCGCACCACGACCGCCCGGGAGGGTTGAGCGGTGCGGCTGCGCGACACCCCCGACGAGGCCGCGTTCCGCGCCGGACTACGCGCCTGGCTGGCCGAGCACGTGCCCCGGCACCGGGGCGCCGACGCGCCGGGCGAGTGGACCAAGGCGTTGCACGCGGCCGGGTACACGGGACTGACCTGGCCGGCCACGTACGGCGGGCGCGGGCTGCCACCGACCTACCAGGGCATCTACGCCGAGGAGAGCGCGCTGGCCGGGGCACCCGACCACGCCAACGTGATCGGCCTGGGCATGGTCGGGCCGACCATCGTCTCGCACGGCACACCCGAGCAGCAGAAACGCTTCCTGGAACCGATTCTCTCCGGCGAGTACGTCTTCTGCCAGGGCTTCTCCGAGCCCGACGCCGGCAGTGACCTGGCCGCCGTCCGTACCCGCGCGAGCGCCACCGCCGACGGGTGGCGGGTCACCGGGGAGAAGGTCTGGTCCTCGTACGCGCACCAGGCCGACTGGTGCCTGCTGCTGGCCCGCACCCAGCCCGGCTCCACCGCCCACGCGGGACTCACCTGCCTGCTGGTGGACATGCGCAGCCCCGGCGTCCAGGTGCTGCCGCTACGGCAGGCCACCGGTGACAGCGACTTCAACCAGATCGTGCTCACCGACGTGCCGGTCCCCCGCGACTGTGTGCTCGGGCCGGTCGGCGAGGGCTGGCGGATCGCGATGACCACCCTCGCCCACGAACGGGGCACCTTCGGCATCACCCTCACCGCGCGGCTGGCCGTCGAGTTCGACCGGCTGCTGCGTACCGTGCACGACCTCGGGTTGGCTGACGACCCGGCGGTCCGCGCCGAGGTGGCGCAGCTGCACGTGCAGTTGCAGGGGCTGCGCTGGACCGGCCACCGGACGATGGCGGCGCTGGCGCGTACCGGCAAGCCGGGGCCGGAGAGCTCGATCCTCAAACTGCACTGGTCGATCACCAACCAGCGGCTGGCCGCGTTCGCGCTGCGCCTGCTCGGCCCGGCGGCGGTCCTGCACGGACCGGACAGCCACGCGGCCGGGCACTGGCAGCACCTGAGACTACGGAGCCGGGCCAACTCGATCGAGGGCGGCACCTCGGAGATCCTGCGCGGCATCATCGCCGAGCGCGTCCTCGGCCTGCCCCGGACCAGGTGAGCCGCAAGGCCGGAGAGGAACACCATGGACTTCGCCCTCACCGACGAGCAGCGCGACCTGTCGGCCGCCGCCGCCCGACTGCTCGCCGACCGGTACCCCATCGAACGGGTCGCCGCGCTCGCCGACGCCGACAGCGTCGATCCCGACACCTGGCCGCACCTGCGCCGGCAGGGGTGGTGCGACCCGGACCTGGGCATGGTGGAGAAGGGGTTACTGGCCCAGGAGGGCGGCTACGCCCTGGCTGCCACGCCCTGGTGGAGCACTGTCGGCCTGGCTCATCCGATCCACCGGGCGGCGGGCCGGGAACCCACCCCCGACCCGCTGACCGTCGCCTGGCAAGACGATCCGGCCGGCGGCGGCTGCCACGCCGTGCGGCAGGGTGACCGCTGGCGGCTGACCGGCCTACGGGCCCTGGTCACCGACGCGACGTCGGCCACCGCCCTGGTGGTCGCCGCCGGCACCGACGCCGGGCTCGCACTGTTCGCGGTACGCTCGCCCGCCGACGGGCTGACCGTCGAACCCCAACCCACCCTGGACCGGCTGCGCGGCGCCGCCCGGCTGCGCTTCGTCGACACCCCGGGCGAATTGCTGGTCGCCCCGGACTCCGCCGGTCAGGTGCTCGCGCGAGCCCGCCGGCACGCCAACACTCTGCTCGCCTGCGAGGCCGTGGGGGTAGCTCGGCGGGCCCTGGAAACGGCCCGCCGACACGCCGGTGAACGGGTGCAGTTCGGCCGGCCGATCGGGGCGTACCAGGCGGTGGCGCACCGGCTGGCCGAAAGCTACGTGACGCTGGAACTGGCCACCTCGCTGGCGTTGCGGGCCTGCTGGCTCACCGGCGACAGCGACGCCGTGCCGGCTGATATCGACCAGGCCGAGGTCGAGCAGGCCGAGGTCGAGCAGGCCGAGGTCGAGCAGGCCCACGCCGAGGCCGTGGTCGTCGGCCGGCAGGCGGCCGTGCGGGCCTGCGAGGACGCCCTACAGGTCACCGGCGGGCTCGGCGCGACCTGGGAGTACCCGCTGCACTGGTGGTACCGGCGGGCGCTCTGGCTGGACAGCTTCGACACACCCACCAGCGTTCACCTCGCCACCCTCGCCGACCACCTGCTGGCCGGTCGGCCGCAGCCGGCCCGGCCGACCGCCTGACCGACCCAGTTGACAAGGAGCAGCGATGCTGACGAGACGACGCCCCGGGATCGACGTGCCGGCAATCCTGCGGCTCATGGAGGTGGGTGACTACCTGCTGCCGTACACCATCCGGGCGGTCTGCCTGCTGCGGGTGGCCGACCGGCTGGCCGACGGGCCACTGCCCGCCGCCGAGCTGGCCCGGGCCTGCGACGCCCACGAGCCGTCGCTGACCAAAGCCCTGCGGTACCTCGCCACCCGCGACCTGTTCGCCGAGGTCACGCCGGGCGAGTTCGGGCTCACCCCGATGGCCGACCTGCTGCGGACCGACCACCCGTACTCGGCCCGGGACATCTTCCTCTCCCCTGTGGTGTGCACCCGGGCCATGGAAGGGCTGGACCACACCCTGCGGACCGGCGAGGGCGCGTTCGACGCGGTGCACGGCGTCGGCATGTGGGACCACTTCGGCCAGCACCCCGCCGACGGGGAAGCCTTCGACAAGGTGATGAGCGGCGTCACCGGCATGGAACTGATGGCGATCCTGCGCGCCTCGGACTGGTCCCGCTTCGGCACCGTGGTCGACGTCGGCGGCGGCAACGGCCGTTTCCTCGGCGACCTGCTGGCTCGCTTTCCCCGGATGCGGGGGGTGCTGTTCGACCTGCCCGGGGTGGTGGCGAACGCGCCGGAGACGCTCGCCGGGGCCGGAGTCGCGGACCGGGCCACGGTGGTGCCCGGCAGCTTCCTCACCGACGACATCCCCACCGGCGCGGATGCGTACGTGCTCAAGCGGATCCTGTACAGCTGGAGCGACGAGGAGGCGACCGGCGTCCTGCGGCGCATCCGCGCCGCCATGTCCCCGCAGGGCCGGGTCTTCATCCTGGAGGCCGGACGGCAGTCCGAGGTGGACAGCACACCGCTGGCCCGCCGGATGGACATGCTCATGCTGACGCTCAGCGCGGGCGGCGCACGCAGCCTCGACGAACAACGGGCCCTGCTGGCCGGGGCCGGACTGGAACTGGTCGAGGCGACACCGACACCGATGTTCCCGGTGATCGAGGCCCGGCCGGCATGACCGGACTGCTGTCCTGGCTGGACGACCCGCGCGCCGACCGGGGCATTCGGTTCTCCCGTCCGGACGGCAGCTGGCAGAGCTGGCCGTACACCCGGCTGGCCCGGCTGGCCCGGGGGTATGCCGCCGGCCTGGCCGCGCGCGGGGTACGCCCGGGCGACGTGGTGGGCATCGTGCTGCCCACCGGCCCGGAGTTCGTCGGCGCCCTGTTCGGCACGCTGCTGGCCGGTGCGACGGCGTCGCCGCTCGCGCCACCGGCCACCTTCGGCGACCCGGACCGGTACGCCGAACACCTGGGCGCCGCCCTGGCGGCGATGCGGCCCCGGCTGGTCGTGCTCGACGGTGCGCCCGCCCCGACGCTCGCCCACGCGGCGGCCCAGGCCGGGGTGGCCACCGTCGACGTCGCGGAGCTGCCTGTCGAACCACCGCGAGGCGACGGGGTGGCGGCACCGGCCCGGCTGGCGCTGCTGCAGTTCACCTCCGGCACCAGCGGCACGGTACGCGGAGTACGGGTGCCCTACCCGGCGCTGGAGGCCAACGTCGCGGCCATCCGGAGCTGGCTGGAGATGACGCCGGACGACCCCACCGCGTCCTGGCTGCCGGTGCACCACGACATGGGTCTGGTGGGTTGCCTGCTGGCGCCCATCGTCACCGGCGCCGACCTGTGGCTGCTCTCACCGGCGGAGTTCGTCCGCCGGCCCACCCGCTTCCTGGAGTGCTTCGGCCGGCACGGCGCCCGGCTGACCGCGATGCCCGGCTTCGGCCTGGCGCACGTGGTCCGCCGGGTCCGGGCCGAGCAGCTGGCTGGGCTCGACTTCAGCCGGTGGCGGGCGGTCATCGTCGGCGCCGAGCGGATCCAGCCGTCCGCCCTGGAGAATTTCGCCGGGCTGCTCGCCCCGTACGGGCTGCGCCGGGAGGCGCTGCTGCCCGCGTACGGACTGGCGGAGGCGACGCTCGCGGTCAGTGGGCTGCCGCTGCGCACCGGGTGGCGACAGGTGCCCGGGCCGGACGGCGTGCCGGTGGTCGGTTGCGGGCATCCGCTCGCCGGCGCCGGGGTGTCGGTCGTCGGCGACGACGCCCGTCCGGTCGACGAGGGCGCGGTCGGGGAGATCGTGGTCAGCGGGGCCGGGGTGACCGACGGGTACGCCGGTGGGCCGGTGTTCCACGACGGCAGGGTCCGCACCGGCGACGCCGGTTTTGTCCGCGACGGCGAACTGTACGTGCTGGGCCGCCTCGGCGACAGCCTGAAGGTGCACGGCCGGACGGTCTTCGCCGAGGACGTCGACGCGGTGCTCGGCGCGGCCCTGGGCGTACCGCCCGGCCGGTTGGCCACCGTGCTCGGCCTGCGGGCCGGTCACCCCACTGTGGTGGTCCACCTGGAACATCCCCGCCCCGAGTGGCTGCCCCGGATCCCCGCGCTGGTGAGACCGCTGGTGCCGGGGGCGACGGTGCACGTCGTGCCGGTGCCGGCGGGCACCGTGCCGCGCACCACCAGCGGCAAGCCGAAGCGTCGCCTGCTGTGGCGCCGGCACCTCGCCGGTGCGGCGCCGACCGACGTCACGGCAGGCCGAGGCTCCGGGTGACGCCGGCCAGCACCTTCGACCGGTGCGGCACCAGGTAGAAGTGGTCGCCGTCGAAGACGGTGAGGTCGAACGACGCCCGGGTGTACGCCGCCCAGGCCGCCACCTCGTCCACCGCCGCCTCGGTGTCCACGTCGCCGACCAGCGCGGAGATCGGCGTGGCCAACCGATCGCCCGCCACCGGCCGGTAGCTTTCGATGAGCTGGTAGTCCGCCCGCAGCGTCGGCAGCACCGCCGCCCGCAGCTGCGGATTGTCCAACGCCGCCGGATCGGTGCCGCCCAGCCTGCGCAGCTCCCCCCAGAGGACGTCGTCGGGACCGAGGTGCTTGGTGCCCGGCCGGTGGTGACACGGCGCGGGGCGACCGGAGACGAAGAGGTGCGCGAGCGGCCCGCCGTGCCGCCGCTCCAGGCGGCGGGCCACCTCGTAGGCGACCGCGGCGCCCATGCTGTGGCCGAACAGGGCGACCGGGAGGTCCCGCCGGGGGACGAGCACCTCAGTGATCATGTCGGCCAGCAGGGCCATGGCGGTCAGCGGCGGTTCGCCGATGCGGTCCAGCCGGCCCGGGTACTGCACCGCCAGCAACTCGACCTCATCGGGCAGTTCGCGCGCCCAGTTGCGGTAGAAGGGCGCGCTGCCGGTGGCGTGCGGGAAGCAGACCAGCCGGACCGTGGCCGCCGGCCGGGGGCGGTAGCAGCGCAGCCACCGGCGGGCGGTGGTGTCGACTCCGTTCACCCGGCCACCCCCACGCCGCCGGTCACCGCCGGTTCCGGTGCCGTCGGCGCCACCGTGGTGATCTCGGCCGCCGCGGCCTCGCCGGCCGCCGCCAGAGCCGCCAGGTCGCCGGCCGCGAGCATCCGGGGCGGTTCGGCGCTGACCAGCTCCGGCGGGCCGAGGATCAGTGTCAGCTCCTGCCAGAGCTGGCACAACGTCAGGTGGTACTGGCCCTGCCGCAGCGGGTCCTCGCCCCGCTCCACGGTGTCCCGCAGGGTCCACAGTGCCCGGCGGACCCCCTGCGGCCAGGTGGTGCCGAAGACCGTGTCGTAGTGCGGGACCTCGGCCGGCCCGAGGGTGAGCGCGCTGGGGATGCTGGTGTCGCGGTCGGCGGCGAAGTGCGGGTCGGCGCCGATCCCGGCGACCTCCCGGGGAAAGTCGGGCCGGGCCGTCCAGACCGTCGGGCCGTGGGTGCCGACCAGGGTGAGGTTGCCGGCCTCGGTACCGATGGTGATGCGGTGCATCAGGTGGGCGTAGTTGTCGGGGTCGGCCGGGTCCATCTGGTTCTGCACCCGCAGCGTGACCGGCACGCCGGCCAGCACTCCGTCCAGGCTGCGGAACGGCAGGTCCAGAGCGGTCGCCGTGGTGACCGAGGCGGGCAGCGCCGGCAGCTCGGTGAACCGCCACGGCCGGAGGCCGCCGAGGGCCTGGCCCAGCAGGTCCAGCAACGAATAGGCCAGCTGGAATCCGCAGGCCACGTCGAGGTAACGCGGTGGCTGGCGGCGCAGCAGCTCGCCGGCCGCGCCGAGGAACCGGCGTACCGGTGTGATGTGCCGGTAGAACGGGTTGAGCTGGTACACCACCTTGTGTCGGCGGGCCTGCCGCAGGCAACGGGCCAGCTCGTCGTGGTGCAGCGGGTGCTCCTGTAGCACGTGCACGCCGCGCGCCATCAGCTCCATCGCCAGCTCGGAGCCCCGGCCGCCGAGCAGACCTCCACGGATGACGACACAGGCGACGTCGATGTCGTCGGGCAACTGCTCGACCGCCGTGTACAGCGGCACCCCGTAGTGCGCGGCGCAGGCCCGGGAACGGTCGCTGCCCCCGGCGAGGACGCCGGCGAGCTGGAAGCTAGGGTCCGCGTTGCGGAAGGACTCCAGGTAGACCTGGCCGAAGCGGGTGCCGCAGACGACCACCCGGGTGGGTCGGTTCAAATCACGTCCTCCTCGTAGTGGTCGACGGCGGCGACGTCCGCCGCCACGGAGGCGTACAGCACCCCCGGCGCCGCCGCCAGCTCGGTGAAGGTGGCGACCGGGTCGAGCACCTCGGCGGCGTGCCAGACGCCCGGCGGCACCGCGCCGGCCAGCACTGCCCGGACGGTCAACGCCGCGACCGTGCCGGTGAGATCGCTGGCCCCGGTGCCGTGCACCACGGCGGTGCGCTCCCCGCGCGGTCCCGCCAGGACAACCACCAGATTCTGGTACGGCCGCTGCCCGAAAAGGTCCAGCTCCGCGGCCCGCCGCAGCCGCTCGCCGGCCAGGCGCAGGTCCGCGTCCCCGGGTCGGGGCGCGGCGCGCAGCGCGGTCAGCACCCGCTCGCCGGCGAAGACCGAATACCAGTCGACCCGGCGCAGGCCCAGCGCGGCGGCGACGCGGGCCGTCTCCGTGCCCAGGTAGGGCTGGGCGGTGACCAGCTCGGGAAACGACGGCACGGCCACCTCGTCGACCGGGCTCAGCGCGCCCTGCACCACCCGGCCGTCCCGCCAGGCCGCGGCGGGCCAGCCGAAACTGTCGTCGGCCGCGACGTAGTCGACGGCGGCGGTCAACGTGAACCGGTCGCGCCCACCGACGTACCCGGTCAGCCGCTCGCCGTCGGGCAGGTACGCGGCCAGCAGCCGGGGCAGCAGCCCGGACAGACCCGGCATCATCCCCGCCGACACCACCGCGACCCGCGAACCGCCACCGATGGCCGCCACGACCGAGGCGTACAGCGCGTCGTCGCCGGCCGCGTCCACGTAGTCGGCGTCGGCCGCGTCGCATGCCCGAGCCACCCGGTCGGCCAGGTCGACCGCCGGGCCGGCGCAGTTGAGCACCACCCGCGCGCCGGCGCAGAACCGGGCCAGGTCCACCGGGTCGTGTGCGTCGACAGCCACCGCCTCGACCCCGTCGATCCGCGGCCGACGCCGCGCACCGGCCCGCAGCGGACCGACGCCCCAGGATCGCAGCAGATCCACCGCGACCCGACCGACCGCGCCGGAGGCGCCGAGCACGGCGACGACGGTCACCTGGCCGGCTCCGGGTCGAGCGCCGCCACCACCGCGCCGGCCGCCGCCCCCAGCACCGAAAGGTGATCTCCGGCGACGTCCACGGTACGCACATCGCCCAGGCACAGGTCGGCCCAGAACTCCAGCGCCTGCTCGTCGTAGGGCACCTCACCGGTGGGCCGCAGCACGGTCAGGTCACCGGCGTACAGGGTCGGCTCGTGCCGGACCGTCGCCGACAGTCGCGCACCGAAGCCCTCGTCGGGTTCCTCCCCACCGGTCTCCGCCCGGTACGCGGCAGCGACGTCACCGGCGCCCGCCGGCCGCCACGGTGACACCAGAACCAGGGCGTCGACCTGCGCGCCGGCCTCGGTCAGTGAGCGGGCCACCTCAAGAGCGAGGGTCGCGCCGAGGCCGTGCCCGACCAGCCGGACCGCCGGATGACCGGCTGCGGCGATCAGCCGGGCCTGCTCGGCGGCGACCCTGGGCAGGTCGTCGGTCGTGTCGGTGGCCAGGCCCAGCACGGCACCGTTCACCGCGAGCTCCGGTACCAGCGCCGCGTACCCGTCGACCGTCGCGGCGCAGCCCGGCACCAGTACCCACGGGGTGCCCGGGACACCCTCGTGCAGCACGGACAGCCCGCCGGTGGCGGCCGAGGTGACCGCACCGACCGGCGACGCCTCGACCGGCGCGGCCGACTCCGCCTCGACGTGCGCGGCGAGCGCGGCGACCGTGGGCTGCTCCAGCACCTGGCGTAGCAGCTGGTCGAAGAAGAGCCCCGCCGCATGCGGGACCTCCTCCAGGATCCGGCCGGTGATCTGGGCCGCGACCAGGGAGTCACCGCCGAGTTCGAACAGGTTCTCGTCGCGGCCCACCCGGGGTACCCGCAGCGCCTGCGCCCACACCGCCGCGATCTGGCGTTCCAGGTCGCTGCCCGCAGCGGCGGACCCGGTGGACGCCGTCGCACCGCGCCGGGGCAGCCGGCGCCGCAGCGCCGCCCGGTCGACCTTGCCGTTGGTGTTGAGCGGGAAGGCGTCCACGACCTGAACCACCGCCGGGACCATGTACTGCGGCAACCGCACGGCCAGGTGTTCGGAGACATCGTCGCGGGAGATCGGCAGCCGGTCGGTCTTGAACCGGGCGGCCAGCACACACATGCCCAGCTCGGCGATGAAGTCGTCCGGTGCGGGCAGGCACATCGGCTGCGCCGCACCCGCCGTGTCGAGCACCTCCAGCCAGGACCGGCGGTCGAGGAACACCTGCTCGGTGCCCTGGCGCAGGTCGGTGAAGTCGGCGGTGGCCTCGTCCACCCGCACCAGCAGCTCCAGCGAGGTCATGATCTGGTAGTGGTCGCGGGTCATCTCGCAGGCCACCAACCAGCCCTGCGGGGCGA
This sequence comes from Micromonospora sp. LOL_024, assembly GCF_048060415.1. Lineage (NCBI taxonomy): Bacteria > Bacillati > Actinomycetota > Actinomycetes > Micromonosporales > Micromonosporaceae > Micromonospora > Micromonospora sp. LOL_024. Next base: position 115,945 of record NZ_JBHMIS010000007.1, on the reverse strand, counting down.
GCACCTCCCGCAGCCGCTCCAGCGCCCGGCCGATGTCGGCGCTGGCGTGCAGCACGTCGCCGGCCACGATCACGTCGAAGGAGTTCGGCGCCAGGCCCTGCGCGGTGAGGTCCCGGTCGATGTCGACCGCCTGCAGCCGCAGGCCGGGCCGCTCACCGAAGCGGGTCCGCAGCTCGTTGACGAAGAACGGTGACAGGTCGGTGGCCAGGTAGTCCACCTCGTGTCCGGCCAGCGCGGCGAGCACCGCGGCGGTGGTGCCGCCGGCTCCCGCGCCGACCTCCAGCACCCGCAGCGCTCCGGGTTCGATGCGCTGCCCGGCGATCTGGCGGACCAGGGCCGCGGCGGCCTCGTTGGCCCAGCGGTTGAACAGGGTCCGCTCGTAGAGCCCCTGCGAGACGTCCACCCGGCCCTGCGGGAACAGCAGCGCCAACGGGTCGTCCTCGCCACGCAGCAGGGCGGGCAGCTGTGCGGTGCTGTTCCGGAAGTAGCCGAGCAGCTCCTTGTCCTCGGCGTCGGCGAGCTGCTCGACACCGCGCCAGCCGGCGGCGCTGTCCGCCGCCGCGCCCGCCGGGGTCAACCCGTACCGGCCGGAGTCGTCCCGGTCGAGCAGGCCGGCACCGGTCAGCGCCCGCAACCAGCGCCGCACCAACCGGTGGTGGCGCGGGGCGACACCGGCCGTATCGAGCAGCTCGGCCAGCAGATGCCGCTGGTCGCCGCCGGCGAATAGGCCGGCGGCGCGAAACGCGTCGAGCATCGCCGGCAGCGCGACGTCGTCCAGCCCATGGGCGTACGCCAGGTAGCGCTCCCGGTCGACGCCGGTGAGGGTGGCGTCGGCGTCGGAGCACGCGGCTTCGCCGAACTCCCGGGCCGCTGCCACCTCGTGCTCCGTCTGCAGCGCGGTGACCGTCCGGCCGGCCGGCTCGACGAACGCGGCCAGCCGCCGCTCCAGCGGGGTGTCCCCGTCGACCACCACGACCGCGCCGGCCACCCCGGGGTGGGTACCCAGGGCCGCCTCGATCTCGGCCAGCTCGATCCGGTAACCGCGGATCTTGACCTGAAGGTCCTCCCGGCCGAGGAATTCGATGGTGCCGTCCGGCAGGTACCGGCCGAGGTCACCGGTGCGGTACAGCACGTCCCCGGTCTCCGGGTGCACGACGAACCGCTCGGCGGTGCGCTCGCTGTCGTTCAGGTAGCCCAACGCCAGCCCGGCGCCGCCGATGTACAGCTCACCGCCGACCAGGTCCGGACGCGGACGCAACGCCGCGTCGAGCACGTGGAAACTCTGGTTGGTCAACGGGCGGCCGTACGGGATGCTGCGCCACTGCGGGTCGACCTGCTCGATCGGGTACCAGATCGACCAGATCGACGCCTCGGTCGCTCCACCCAGGCTGACCACCCGCAGCCCTGGCACCCGGGCCCGGATCGCCTCCGGCAGGGCCACCGGGATCCAGTCGCCGGAGAGCATGGCAAGCCGCAACCCGTCCGGCGGCACCACGGCGGCGGAGACCAGGTAGTCGTGCAGCATCTGCAGCTGGGCGGGCACCGAGTTCCACACCGTCACCGCGTATCCGGCGACGAGCTCCACCCAGTGCGACGGGTCGCCGCGACGGTCCGGGTCGGGCACGACCAGCGCACCACCGGCGGACAACGGGCCGAAGATGTCGTAGACCGACAGGTCGAAGCCGAGGTTGGACAGGCCGAGCACCCGGTCCTCGGGGCCGACGGCGAAGCGGTCGTTGATGTCGAGCACCGTGTTCAACGCGCCCCGGTGACTGATCATCACGCCCTTGGGCGTGCCGGTCGAGCCGGAGGTGTGGATGACGTACGCCAGCTCCTCCGGGTCGCCGGAGCCCTCGACGGGGCGCGGTTCCCCCTCGGTGAGCAGGTCGACGGCGACCAGCCGCAGCCCCTCGGTCCAGCCGTCCGGGTCCACCCGGGACTGCGTGAGCGCGCAGCGGATCCCGGCGTTGTCCAGGATGACGCGACGCCGGGCGGCCGGCGACGAGGTGTCCACCGGCACGTAGACACAGCCGGCGAGCAGTGTGCCCAGCACCGCTACGACCTGCTCCCAACCCCGGTCCATGACCACCGCGACCAGTTCCTGCCGCCGGCAGCCGGCCGCGGTCAGCGCCTCGGCCACCCCGGCGGCCCGGCCCAGCAGTTCGGCGTAGGTGAGCGTGCGGTCGACGGCGATGACCGCCGGCCGGTCGGGGGTGCTCAGCGCCTGCAGCACCACCCGGTCGTGCAGCATCCCCGCGGGCAGGACGGACCGCGTCCGGTTGGCCTCGGCCCGGCGCTGCAACGCCGCCTGCGGCGGCTCCGGGAGCCCGGTGCTGGTCCACGCCGCGTCGTCGGCGGCCAGTCGGTGCAACAGCGCGTCGTACGCGGCGAACATGTCGTCGACCACCCCCGGCGGGAAGACCTCCTCCCGCACGTCCCAGTTGGACACCAGGCCGCCGTCGCGTTCGATGTTCTGGCAGTCGATCCAGACCTGCGGGGTCTGGCTGATCCCGTAGCCCAGTTCACCGAGCGGCGCGCCGTCTGCGGCGGCGCCGGCCGAGGTGATGCCGATGGCGCTGGTGAACACCACCGGGAACAGCGCCGCCTCGGCGCCCTGCCGGCGGGCGATCTCCCGGATCACCTCGATGCCGCTGAACGTGCGGTGGTCCAGGTCCTCCCAGAGCTGCACCTGAAGGTCCCGGGCCCGCTCGTCGAAGCGGCGGACCGGGTCGGCGTCCACGGCCAGCAGGTCCACCGAGGTGAAGTCACCGACCAGGGCGTTGACCTGCTCGTGCACAGGTGCCCGGTTGAGCAGCGTGATGTCCAGGGTGAACCGGGATCGGCGGCTCCACGCGGCGATCGTGTCGGCGTACGCGGCCAGCACCGCGCCGGACGGGCTGACGCCGTGCCGGCCGGCGCGCTGCCGCAGCCCCTCCCAGACCTGCGGCGACAGCCGGGTCTCCCAGCGGCGGAACCGCCCGTCGCTGTCGGCGGGACGGGCCACCGTCGGCAGTTCCGGCGCGCCCGGCAGATCATCGACGCGCTCCAGCCACCACTGCCGGTCCTGGGTGTATCGCGGGCTGTCGCGTACCGCCCGTTGCGCCAGTTGGTAGTCGCGGAAGGTGACCTCCAGCGGCGGCAGCGGCTCGTCCGGCCGGTGGTAGAGCCGGTGCAGTTCGTCGAGTACCACCTGGACGCTGATGAAGTCGGCGATCAGGAAGTCGATCGACACGTGCAGCACGGCCCGGGTGTCGGCCAGGGTGATCCGGGCGGCGAACAGCGGCCACTGGTCGGGGCTGTGCACCAGATGGTCCATTTCCGCGCGCACCGCGCCGACGGCGGCCTCGACCACCGCCTCGGAACGGCCGGTCAGGTCGATCACCGGCACCTCGAACGGTGGCACCTGCGGCAGCACCCGCTGCGCACCGTCGGCCTCCACCACCGCGCGGAGCATGTCGTGCCGCTCGATCAGCGCCCGCCAGGCGGCCGTCATCCGATCCGGATCGAGCTGCGGGTAGACCAGTTCGCCGTAGCCGTGGCAGGCCACACCGCCGTAGGCGAACGTCTCCCCCCGGCCGAGCAGGTACGCCGCCTGCACGTCGGTGACCGGAAACGGATCGTGCCGGTGCGCCGGATCGGGTGCCAGCGCGACACCGCCACCGTTGTCGAGGTGGGCGACGATCTCGTCGCGGCGGGCACGTAACGCCTCCCGGCGGGTAGGCGTCATCGCCCCCTGCGGTGCGCGGAAACGCAGCTGGCCGGCCTCCAACCAGACCCGCACCCCCGCGCTCTCCAACTCGGCAAGCAGTTCACCGGCGGACGACTGACTCATAGAATGCCCTCCTCGAAGTCACCGGGTTCCACCGCGCGGCGGTGGGTGTCGAAGACGTCCGCCAGCTGCGCCACGGTCGGTGCCAGGAACAGCTGCCGCAGCGACAGTTCGATCCCGTGGCGTTGGCGCAGCGTCTCCACCAGCCGGGTGGCCAGCAGGCTGTCCCCGCCGAGGGCGAAGAAGCTCTGGTTACGGCCGATCCGGTCGTAGTCGAGCACCTCGGCCCAGATCTCGGCGACGAGCTTCTCGCTGTCCCCGCGGGGGCTCTCGTCGGCGGCGTCGTCGGGCTCGGCGGTCACCTGGGCGGTCAACGCCCGGCGGTCCACCTTGCCGTTGGCGGTCAGCGGCAGGTCCACCACGCCGACCACCCGCTCCGGAACCATGTAGCTGGGCAGCCGTTCGGCCAGGAAGCCGAGCAGCGCCAGGTCGTCGATCGGCTCGTCGTCGGCGACCACGGCCAGCGCGAGCCGGCGGTGGGCACCGTCACCGACGGTGAGCCCGACGGCCCGGGCCACCTCCGGGTGCGCCTGCGCCGCGGCCTCGATCTCGCCCAGTTCGATCCGATGTCCCCGGATCTTGACCTGGAAGTCGACCCGGCCGAGGAACTCCAGCGTGCCGTCGGGCCAGTAGCGGCCGAGATCGCCGGTGCGGTACCACCGATCTCCGTGCACGGTGACGAACTGCCGGGAGGTGGTTTCCGCGTCCCCCCGGTAGCCGCGGGCCACCCCGACGCCGCCGATCCACAGCTCACCGGGCACCCAGTCGGGACAGTCCCGGCCGCGCTGATCGACCACCCGGTAGCGCTGGTTGCGCAGTGGCTGGCCGTAGGGCACCGACCGCCAGTGCGCGGGTACCTCGTCGACCTCGCAGGCGTTGGACCAGATCGCCGCCTCGGTGGCGCCGCCGAGCGCCACGAACCGGGCCGAGGGGCACCGGTCTCGCAGCCGACCGGGCAGGTCCAGCCCGACCCAGTCCCCGGAGAGCAGCACCAGGCGCAGCCCGTCGGGCAGTCCCTCGGCGTCGGCCGCGACCAGGAGCATGTCCAGCAGTGCGGGCACGGAGTTCCAGACGGTGACACCGCCGCGCCGGGCGGCCGCGGCCCAGCTGCGGGCCTCCCGCCGGTCGCTGTCGGCGACGCAGACCAGTGCGCCGCCCGCGCCGAGCAGCCCGAAAATGTCGTACACGGACAGGTCGAAGTCGAGCGCCGACACCGCGAGGACCCGGTCGGCGGGGCCCACCCGGTAACGGGTGGTGATGTCGTCGACGGTGTTCAGCGCCGCCCGGTGGGTGATCTCCACGCCCTTCGGCTCGCCGGTGGAGCCCGAGGTGAAGATGATGTACGCGAGTTGGTCCGGGTCGAGTTCGACCGGCGCCGGCAGTGGCGTGGCGGTGCTGTCCGGCGCGACGACCGGATGCGCGGTGGGCAGGTCGGCGCGAGCCAGCACGACCCGTGCCCCGGCACGGGCGTAGATGCGGTCGCGCCGCTCGGCCGGCTGGTCGACACCGACCGGCACGTAGTGTCCACCCACGGCGAGCACCCCGAGCACGGCAGCGATCTGGTCGACGCCGCGGGGCAGGGTGACCGCGACCGCGTCACCGGCGCGCACGCCGTGCGCACGCAACGCCGCGCCGATGCGCAGTGCCCGGCCGGCCAGATCGCCGTAGCCGACCTCCCCGCCGTCGGCGGTGATCACTGCCGGTGCCTCCGGCGTGGCGGCGGCGTGGGTGAAAAATCCGGTGTGCAGCAGCCCGGCCGGCAGCGGCCCGGCCGTGTCGTTGACCGCGTCGCGGGTCCGTCGCTGCGCCGCCGGCAGCGGCGGCGGGGCGGCACCGGACCAGTCCCCCGTGGTCAGCCAGCGCAGCAGCTCGCGGTACGCGTCGAACATCGCGTCGAGCAGCCCGGCCGGGAAGAGTTCCTCGACCGAGTCCCAGTTGTAGACCAGTCCGCCGTCGCGCTCCATCACCTGGTTGTCGAGCCACACCTGCGGGGTCTGCGAGATGCCCCAGACCAGTTCGCCGAAGGGGAAGGCCATCTCGCTCATGCCCCCGGCGACGCCGAGCGCGCTGGTGAACACGACGGGCATGCTCACTGTGCCGCCCTGCTCGCGGCGGGCGAGTTCACGCAGCACCCACAGCGCGGACGCCGAGTCGTGGGCCATCCCCTCCCAGACCTGTTCCTGGGTACGCCGGACCAGGTCCAGCCAGCTGTCGCCCGCCCCGGCCCGGTACGCGACCAGCAGCAACGAGGTGAAGTCGCCGAGGATGTTGTTGATGTCGGGGTGCACGTCGCGCCGGTTGAACAGGGTGAAGTTGACGGTCAGTTCGGCGCGTCCGCTCCAGGCCGAGAGCACCTCGGCGAAGGCGGCGGCGAGGACGCTGGCCGGCGTCACCCCGTGCCGGCGGGCCTGCTCGGTCAGCCGACGCCACTGCGCGGGATCGAGCCGGTCCTCCCGGCGGTGGAAGCGCGGTGCGGTGACGGTGGCCGGGTCCACGGCCAGTGGCAGCGGCGGACCGGGAGGCAGTGTGTCCAGCCGGTCCAGCCAGTACTGCTGGTCGGCGGCGACGACCTGCGGGTCGGCGGGGGCGGCGAGCAGGTAGTCGCGGAAGGTCACCCCGACGGGGCGCAGCACGGCCGCCGGGTCCCGGTACAGGGCGGTCAACTCGTCGAAGAAGATCACGATGCTGAGCGCGTCGAGCACGATGTAGTCGAAGCTGAAACCGATCCGCGCCCGGCCGTCCGCGTACCGCACCGCGCCGATCTCCAGCAGCGGCCATCGGCCCGGGTCGGGGACCCGGTGGGACATCCGTTCACGCAGCTCGCCCAGTGCCTCGTCGCCACCGGCACGCACCGCGATCCGGAACCGGTCCACGTCGGCCAGCGCCCGCTGGTCTCCGTTGTCGTCGAAGACCGCGCGCAGCATGTCGTGCCGCGCGACGAGCAGGTTGACGGCGTCCTCAAGCCGGTCGAGGTCGACGTCGGCCCCGTCGAACTCCCAGTACCAGTGCGAACCGACGCCGCCCAGCGCGAAGTCGCTGCTGCGCCCCAACCAGTAGGCACGCTGCACGTCGGTGGGCGGGAACGGCTCATGTCGGTTCGCCGGGTCCGGGCGCAGCACCGCGGCGGCGGGCCGATCCGTGCCGGCACGGCGCAGGGTGGCGGCGAAGTCGGCCAGCACCGGGGTGGCGAAGAGCTGCCGCAGGTTCGCCCCGTCCAGCCCGGCCTCGGCGAGCAGCGCCATCGACCGGGTGGCGACCAGGCTGTCCCCGCCAGCGGCGAAGAAGCTCTGCCGCCGGCCCACGGCCGGCACGTCGAGCAGCCGCGCCCAGATCCTTGCGACGTCGCACTCGATGTCGCCGTCCGGGGCCTCGACCTCCTCCGGTCCGGGCCGCGCCGCCTCGACGAGGCCGACCACCGCCCGCCGATCGATCTTCGCGTTCGCCGACAGCGGCAGCTGGTCGGTGAACACCAGCTGCTCCGGCACCATGTACCCGGGCACCTGCCCGGCCAGCCAGTCGCGTAATGCCTCCGGGTCCACCCCCGTCACGGCGGTGACGGCGGCGGCCAGCCGTCGGGGCGTACCGAGGGCCACCGCGACGGCCCGGCGGACCGCGGGGTGGCGTTCCAGGGCGGTCTCGATCTCGCCCAGCTCGATCCGGTGCCCCCGGATCTTGACCTGGGCGTCGGCCCGGCCGAGGAACTCGACCACGCCCTGCGGGTGGTAACGGGCCAGGTCACCGGTGCGGTACCAGCGCACGCCGTCGACCTCACGGAAGTGGTTGGCGGTGCGCTCGGGGTCGCCGCGGTAGCCGTCGGCCACCGATGCCCCGCCGATCCACAGTTCACCGGGCACCCAGTCCGGCCGGTCCCGCCCGGCGGGGTCCACCACCCGCATGAGTTGGTTGGCCAGCGGCACGCCGTACGGCACCGAACGCCAGCTGGCGGGCACTGGCACCGGCACCACCTGCACCGTGGAGTGGATCGCGGTCTCCGTGGTGCCGCCCAACGCGACCAGCGTCGCGCCGGTGGCCTGCGCGTCCAGCCGGGCGGCCAGGTCGAGCCCGACCCAGTCGCCGCCGAGCAGGGCCAGCCGCAGCGGCAGGTCCGCCTCGTCGCCCGCGCTCAGCAGCATGTCCAGCAACGCCGGTACCGACTGCCAGACGGTGACCCGGTGTCGGCGTACCAGTTCGCGCCAGCGACCGGCGTCGCGCCGCTCGTCCTCGGCGACGCAGACCACTGCGCCACCGACGCCGAGCAGCCCGAAGATGTCGTACACCGACAGGTCGAAGTCGAGCGCCGACACCGCGAGAACCCGGTCGGTGGCGCCGACCTGGAACCGCAGGTCGATGTCGTCGATGGTGTTGACCGCTGCCCGGTGCGGCACCTGCACGCCCTTCGGCTCGCCGGTGGAGCCGGAGGTGAACAGCAGGTAGGCCGGGTCGTCGTCGGTACCGTCGACCGGGGTGACCGGCGGGCTCGACCGGTCCGCCACGTCGACCACGCACAGCTCGGTGGGCAATTCGGGACGCCGGGCACCGACCACCACGTGCCGAGCCCCGGCGACCGCGTGGATCCGGGCCCGACGGGCGGCGGGCTGGTCGACCCCGACGGGCACGTACACTCCGCCGGCCCGCAGCACGGCCAGCACGGCGACGACCTGTTCCGGACCCTTCTCGACGGTGACCGCGACCGCGTCGCCCCGACGGACCCCACCAGCGACCAGTGCGCCGGCGAGTCGGTCGGCCCGGTCGGCGAGTTCGCCATAGCTGAGTCGCCCATCGGCACCCCAGAGCAGCGCCGGACGGTCCGGCTCGGTACGGGCCAGAGCGAAGAAGTCGTCGTGCAGCCGGCGACGGCGGACCGGGCGGGCGGTGTCGTTGGCCGTCGCCCGCTCCTGCCTGGTCGGCTGCGGCAGCAGCTCCGGCAGGCGGGCGGCCCAGTCAGCGTCGTCGTCGAGCAGCCAACCGAGCACCCCGCGGTACGCCTCGAACATCTGGCCGACCAGGCCGGCCGGGAAGAGTTCCTCGACACAGTCCCAGTTGACGAACAGTCCGTGTTCACGTTCGGTGACCTGAACGTCGAGCCACACCTGCGGGGTCTGCGACATGGTCCAGCCGGGTGTGCCGAAGCTGTCGCGCACCTCGGTGTCGAACAGCTCGCCGAGGCTGAGCGCACTGGTGAACACCACCGGGGCGCCGACCGGCGTGCCGCCACGCTGGCGGGTCAGGTCCCGCAGCACGTCCACGCCCGTGTAGCCGGGGTGGGCGGCGTCGGCGCGCAGGCGGTCCTGCACCGCCCGGGCGAAGTCCACGAAGTCGCGCTCGGCAGCGGTGTCGACCTCCAGCAGCAGCAGGTTGGTGAAGTCACCGACCAGGTGCGCGACATCGGGATGGACCGGCTGGCGGTCGTAGAGCGGCAGGTTCAGCAGGAAGCGCCCGGCGGCGCTCCAGCGGCCGAGCACGTGCCCGAAGGCGGCCAGGAACAGCACCGGCAGGGTCAGACCGTGCGACCGGGCCCGCCGGGTCAACCGTTCGACCTGCTCGGCGGCGACCCAGTGGTGGTGCCGGGCGACCCGCTGGCCGCTGACCTGCTGCGGGTCCACGGCCAGCGGCAACTCCGGCGGGCCGGGCAGCTCGGGCAGCCGCGCCTGCCAGTAGTTGCGGTCGGCCGCGCGCTCGTCGTCGCGGCGGGCGCGCAGGGTTGCCAGGTAGGTCGGGTAGTCCAACCCGATCGTGGGCAGTTCGGCGTCCGGGTCCCGGTAGTGCCGGGCCAGTTCCGACATCAGGATGCGGAAACTGTGTGCGTCGGCCACCAGCATCTCGATGTGCACGTGAACGCGGGTGTCGCCGCCGGGCAGCAGCGACAACTGCACGTCGAACACCTCGCCCAGGGCCACGTCCAGCCGCCGGTGCGACAGCCGGTCGCGCAGGTCCAGCAGCGTCCGTTCGGCTGTCTCCGGATCGTCGTCGCGCAGGTCGTGCACGGTGAGGCCGGGCCAGGGGCTGTCGGCGAGGATCCGCTGCCGACCGTCGTCGTCGAAGCGGGCGCGCAGCATCCCGTGCCGGCGCAGCAACGCGCGGACGGCGGCCTCCAGCCGGGCTGGGTCCACGGCGGTGCCGTCGAACTCGTTGTAGAAGTGGGCGCCGACTCCACCGAGGGCCTGTCCGTCGCCCCGGCCGACCCAGTACGCGTGCTGCATCGGTGCCAGGTCGAACGGCGCGGTGCCGTCGACGACGGCCAGAGCGGGCTCGCCCGCCGCCGCCGCGTCGCGGGGTACCCGGTCGACCACCATCCGCCACCAGTCGTCGAGGGTGCGTCCCTCGATCAGCTCCGCGAAGCTCACCGACACGCCCCGCTGGTGCCAGCGGCCGACCAGCCGCATCACGCCGATCGAGTCGAGACCGAGCTGGAGGAGGTCGGCATCGTCCGCGACGGTGCCGGGTGGTTCGCCGAGGACCGCCGCGATGTCGTCGCGCATACCGTCCCGGGTGAAGGGTCGTGTGTGTTCGGCCTCAACGCCCAATCTGGGTCTCCCCTGTCCGACCGAAGCTCTCGCGTCGCTACCCCACGACGACTCTGTGCCGACGCCAAGGTAACAAGCGGGCCGGGATACGTACAGTAGAAAGAACATGCGACTTGCAATAGGCTCCACACACAACGGGCTCGACGACCGGCCGCGCCCTGGTGGCGACCAGCAGGAGGGGTGAGATCCGCGATGGCGACCGGCCTGCCCGCCGAGGGCACCTGCCAGGTGTGGTGGGCCCGGACCGTGCCGCCCGACGACCCGGACCTGCTCGCCCTGCTCGCCGGCGAGGAGCGCCGCAGGCACGCGGAGTTCACTGATCGGCGAGGTCGCGCGGCGCACCTCACCGCACGGGCGTTGACTCGGCTGGTGCTCGCCGGCATGCTCCGCGTCCCGGCGACCGGACTGCGCTTCGAGGCCGTCTGCCGGAGCTGCGGCGGGCCGCACGGCAAGCCGGTGCTGCGCTCACCCGAGTCGCCGGTGAGGTTCTCCGTCTCACACTCCGGGCAGTGGTGCGTGGTGGCGTTCGCCACCCGGACCGAGGTCGGTGTCGACATCGAGCGGCTCGCCCTGCGCGGCGGCACGCTCCCGCTGCGCGCCCTTGCCGAGGTGGAACGCGCGGTCGTCACCGGCACCGGGGTCCGGCACCGGACGGCCGCCTTCGTCCGGTACTGGACCAGGAAGGAGGCGCTGCTCAAGGCGACCGGGGACGGGCTCACCGTCGACCCGGCAAAACTCACCGTGACCGGGCCGGACCAGCCTGCCGCCCTGCTGAGCTGGGACGCCACGCCGGCGCCGGCCGGACCGCCACACCTGAGCGACCTGGCCGCGCCCGTCGGGTACGACGGCGCGCTGGCCACGCTCGGGCGGCCGCTTGTTGTTTCCTACCACGACGGTCGATCCCTCCTCGATCGGAATCGCACCGGTGCGGCGGTTCCTGAGCGACACACATTTCCAATAAGGTGCTGGCCTAGCGCAACCACCTGGTCTCCTTCCGTCGCCGGTACGCAGGGCTCACCGTCCGGCGAGGCAAGGAGCCCACGCAGGCGAGAACCGACACCACGCAATGTCCGTTGAGCCCTCAGGAAAGGGATCCGATGTCTGACGACAGCCGCACGTCGTCCGGTGCCGACACCAGCACGGTGCCGGCACCGGCCGCGGCACCACCCGACGAGTTCGTCCCCCCGATCACCGGCCGCAAACGCACCCTCGCCCTCGTCGTCGTACTCACCGGGTTCGTGCTGGACCTACTCGACATCACCATCGTCAACGTGGCGCTGCCGTCGATCCGCGACGGCATCAACGCCACCGCCTCCACGATGCAGTGGCTGGTGGCCGGGTACGCGCTCGCCTTCGCGTCGATGCTGATCATCGCCGGTCGGCTCGGCGACATCGTCGGCGTACGCAAGATGTTCCTCATCGGTGTCGCCGGCTTCACCTCCATCTCGCTGCTCGCCGGCCTCGCCCAGAACCCCGAGCAGCTGATCGTGCTGCGCTTCCTGCAGGGCGCGATGGGCGCGGTGATGGTGCCGCAGGTCTACACCCTCATCCAGCTGCTCTACGCCCCGAAGGAACGTGGCCGGGCGTTCGCCGCGATGAGCGCCGCGCTCGCCTTCGGCACAGTCGGCGGGCCGCTGGTCGGCGCGCTGCTCACCACCGCCAACGTGGCGGGCCTCGGCTGGCGGACCATCTTCCTGGTCAACGTGCCGATCGGCATCGCGGCCTTCTTCGCCGCGCGGGCCCTGCTGCCGGAGTCGACGCCGAACCGCCGGGAACGGCTCGACCTGGTCGGCGCGGCCCTGATCACGGCGGCGGTGCTGCTGATCGTCTACCCGCTGGTACAGGGACGCGAGCAGGACTGGCCGGCCTGGACCTACGCGAGCATGGTCGGTGGCCTGGCCGTCTTCGCGCTGTTCGTGGTGCACCAACGGTCCCGCACCGAGTCGCCGCTGGTGCCGATGTCGCTCTTCAAGCACCGCTCCTTCAACTCGGGCCTGGTGGTGGTCTTCCTCTTCCAGGGCGCGGTGATGTCGTTCTTCCTGATCATCACCATCTACCTGCAGATCGGCGTCGGGTACACCATCCTCCGCGCCGGCCTGTCCGGGCTGCCGTGGGACATCGCCGTGCCGGTGCTCGGTTGGCTATCCGCCCGCGCGATCACCCCGAAGCTCGGCCGGTTGGGCCTCCAGGCCGGGCTGGCGCTGCTGATCGCCAGCATGTTCTGGTTCATGTGGGTGATCGGCAGCACGCCCCAGGTGACCATCTGGCAACTGCTCGTCCCGATGTTCATCGGCGGCGCCGGCATGGGTATGACCTTCCCGCCGTTGATGGGCTACTCGCTGCACGACGTGCCAGGTCATCAGGCCGGCTCCGCTTCGGGAGTGGTCAACGCCAACTACCAGATCGGTGTGACGCTCGGCATCGCGGCCTGCGGCACGCTCTTCTTCAGCCTGCTCGCCGGGCAGGCGCCGGCGGCGGTCGACGACGTGGCTCCCCGGCTGCGCGCCGACCTGGTAGCCACGGGCGTCTCCGACGCGCAGGCCGGGCAGATCAGCGACCGGTTCCGCGACTGCATCACCAACCAACTCGACGCGCCGGACCCGACACTCCCGCCGCCCGGCTGTGATGCCGCGAGCCTCGCCGCCGGCAGTGGCGGCACCGCCGCCGGGGTGATCGAGCAGCGAGCGTTCGAGACCAGCCAGATCAGCTTCCAGCGGGCGATGGTCGGCACCCTCTGGTTCAGTGTGATCAGCTTCGCCCTGGCCCTGCTGGGCAGCTTCCTGCTACCCAGGCGCTAGCGAGCCGGACGCCGGTGCGGGACGACCCTGGAGCCAGGGCCGTCCCGCACCGGGCTCCGACCACTGCGGCCCCGGTTGCGCCGTCTGAACGGCGCAACCGGGGCCGCGTGTCGACGCGGGGGCGTCGCTCAGCCGAGCGCGGTCCGGTAGGTCGCGAAGGTCCAGACGTGGCCCTGCGGGTCCTGACAGGTGAACTCGTACGAGTCGTGCGGCTTGCTCTCCGGGGCCAGCAGGATGTCGGCACCGGCGGCCACGGCCCGGCCGTGGATGTCGTCCACCTCGGTGTCGGTCTCCAACCGGACGAAGGTGCCCGCGGTGGCCGCGCCGAGCGCCAACGGCTCGCTGAGACGCAATCCGCCGTTCGCCGGATTGATCATGATCAACCCGTGCTCGCCGATGCGGAGTTCGGCGTGGTATACGTTGCCGGCGCCGTCGTCGAAGACGCTCAGCGTGGTGAAGCCGAACGTGTTCACCAGCCATTCGATGGCCTTCGCCGGGTTCTGGTAGGCGATGTAGGGGGCGACGGTGGGCGGGACCGAGGAATCGGCCATGGGTCACTCCTCAGAGTCGATAGCGGGCAGGTCAGGACGAACAATCACTCTATGTGCTCTTTGTGTCCTGGCGACAAAAAAGAGCGGACGTTCTGTCGGCAACTGGTCAGTCCAGCTTCGGGGCGTAGCTGCCGAAGCCCCACAGGTGGCCCTCGATGTCCCGGACCACGTACTCCCGCGAGCCGTAGTCCGTGTCGGTCAACGGCATGACCACCTCCGCGCCCGCCCCGACCGCGCGGTCGTGGTGCGCGTCGACGGCGTCCCCGACGTACACGTAGACACCCTGGCTCGTCAGGGGCAGGTCACGCGGGCTGGCCATCGGCAGCGTGGACGATCCGGCCGGGCCGAGTTGGAAGGTACCGATGCCCCACCGCAGTTCGGCGTGCACCACCTGACCCTCGCCACCGGTGGTGGTCTCCAGCACCTCGAAGCCGAAGGCCGAGCAGAGCCAGTCGATCGCGGCGCGCGGGTCCTGGTACCGCAGGAAGGGAATGACGGGTGCCACCAGATCGGACATGAAAGATCCTCCAGGCGTCGACAGAAGACAACACACCCTACCCGCCGGTCGCGGTGGCCGGGCACAGCCGACACACCGGCGATCAGCGGGCCCGCACCAGCAGTGGCAGCTGATCGTACGAACGCAGGCTGGCATGCCGGCGCCGGACCGGCGGCGCCGCGGGTCCGAGGATCTCCACCGCGCCCACCAGGCGCTCGAAGACGACCACCGACATCAGCCGCGCCAGCGCGGTGCCGAGACAGTGGTGCAGGCCCCCACCGAAGCCGAGGTGCGGATTGGGATCCCGCCCGACGTCGAGACGCTCGGCGTCGCCGAAGACAGCGGCGTCCCGGTTCGCGGCGCCGAGCAGCAGCAGTACGGTCCGACCGGCCCGGATCTTCACACCTTCCACCTCGACGGGCTCGCGGGCAACCCGGATGACGTTCTGGATCGGGGCGTCGTACCGGAGGAACTCCTCCACCGCCGACGGGATCAGCGCCGGGTCGGCCCGCAGCCGCCGCAGCTGCTCCGGGTGGGCGAGCAGCGCGGCGACCCCGTTGGAGACCAGGCCCATGGTCGTCTCGAAACCGGCATGGAACAGGAAGAGCATGTTGTCCGCGAAGTCCGCCACAGCCAGCCGGTCGGTGGCGGACTCCTCCCAGTACATCCCGGCCAACGTCGGTCCGCCCGGCTGTTCCCGTCGGGAGGACAGCAGCTCGGCGAGGTAGTCGTGCAGCCACGGCAACGCGGCGTTGATGTCGTGCAGGTCGCCGGGGGTGAGATTCGCCGCGTCGAAGACCTTGGCGAGCGAGACGACCCGGGTCAGCACCTCCGGGCGGTCCACTATCGGAATGCCGATCAGGTCGCACACCACGCCGACCGGCAGCGGCACCGCCAGGTCGGTCACCACGTCGAGCTGGCCGCGTTGCAGGGCGGGGTCGAGCAGCGCGTCGGCCGCGGCGCCGATGTGCCCGGTGAGCCGACGCACCACCGGGGTGCCGAGTGCCCGGCCGATGAACCGCCGCAGCCGGGTGTGATCCGGCGGGGTACGGGTCAGCACGATCCGGTCCAGGAACTCGGCACCCGGGCCGTCGCCGAGGGTGAGCCGGGTGTACTCCGCCGGCATCCGGCTCTCCAGGCGGGTGTCGCGCAGCAGGGTGGACACCAGGGAGTGCCCGGTGACCAGCCACTGGCCCAGCTCCGCCCGGGACAACGGTCCCCGTGCGCGCAGCTGCGCGTAGGCCGGGTACGGGTCGTCCTGGGTGGCCAGGAACGCCGCGGACAGGTGGGGACGCGCGGAGTCGGCTCGCATACAGAGCACTATCCGGCAGGATACCCGGGCCGGCAAGACCCAACATACTTCATCCGCTGATCACCGGCCCACGCTGTCGACACCCGCCGTGTCGTGTTCTAGGCTCTGGATTGTGCGCGAGGAACCCGCTTCCATCGGTCAACGTCTGCTGGCTCTCATGGACCACTACCGGGGGAGCGACAGCGCCCTCAACGAACAGGTGCTGTGGCACCTTCGGGGCCCGTACGACCACTTGGCGATGACCCGTGCGGTGGCCGCCCTGACCGCCCGGCACGAGCCGCTACGGACCACCTACCCACGCGGGCGGCGGCTGCGCCAACTGATCCACGAACCGCGTCCTGTGCCGGTGCCGGTGACCGACGTTTCCGGCGAGACCGAGCCGGCCGCCGCCGCCCGTCGAATCGTCGCCGACGAGGTGTCCACCGGGATCGACGCCTCGGTGTGGCCACTGCGGTCCCGGGTGGTCCGGCTCGGCGCGGAGCACCACCTGGTCGTGCTCACCCTGCACCACTACTGCTCCGACGACTACTCCAACGCGCTGCTTGCCAGAGACCTGCGCGCCCTGTACGGCGGGGAGACCGGCGAGCCCGTCGACCTGCCCGAACCGCAGTGGCAGTACGCGCAGTGGGCACGCTGGCAGGCCGAACAGCTCTCCGGGGCGAACCGGGAACGCCTCACCGGGTACTGGACGGGCAAGCTCGCCGGCGCGCAACTGGTGCAGCTACCGGCTCGCCGCCAGCGTCCGGTGCCCCTCGGCGAGCCGCCGTGGATCTCCATCGAGCACTACGTGGACGCGGAGACCACCGCCGCGCTGCGACAGCTCGCCCGCCGGCACCGCACCACGTTGTTCCCGGTCACCCTGGCGGTGTTCTACGCGCTGCTGCACGCCGAGACCGCCGCCAGCGATCTCACCGTGGCCTCGCTCTTCGCCAACCGTGGGCAGCCGCAGGTACGCGACACTGTCGGCTTCTTCGCCAGCATGGTGCTGCTCCGTGAACGCTTCACCCCGGACACCACCCTGGCCGAGCTGATCGGGCAGACCCGGACCACCGTGATGGACGCGATGCGCCATCAGGATCTCCCTCATCAGCTGCTGCCGCCGGATACCGTGACCGGGGGCACCGGACGCACCGACGACGTACTGTTCCAGTTGCTCGGCAGCCTGATGACCCGGGCCGACATGGCCGGAGAGGAGCTCGACGACATGGAGGCTCAGCTGGAGCGGCGGCGTTTCGCGCTGGAGTTCGTCGTCGTGCCGCAGGGAGACGTGCTGTCCGCGCTGCTGCTGTGCTCCCGTGCCGAGTTCGATCCGGCCTGGGCCGACGCGTTCGTTCGCGACTACGTAACCCTGATCCGCCGGGCGGTCGCCGACCCCGAGGTCCCGCTCGCCACGTTGCGCGCTACCCCGGTGGTCTGAGTCAGTCGCCTCCAACATCTGCTTGAGCCCGCAATAATTGACGTCGCACAGGATTGCCATAGGCGGTGGGACTCTGGGCCCCTTCTCTGGAACCGGCCAAATATGCAATGCAATTTGCAACGACCATGAACCGACGACGACAATTCGGTTGGGCGTTCCCAATCAGGACGTTCGGGCGCGTTTCTGTTAAACGCTTTCTACCACCCCCAACCTGCACGCGAGCCACCGTCGCCGGGGCAAGACAGAAGTGCTGCTGGATTCAGGATGAAAAGGGCCTACCCACCCCCAGCCCCCGCCGCCCCCACGGCCACCCGCGGACGATCAACCGCGGTTGCGGCCCGCCAGCGGGCCGGGGCACCAGCGCACCACGCGTGCCTCCGACACCGCCGGGCGGGACCGGCGCCGACGCACCACGAACTTGAGGTGCAGGCGCAGCATCCGACCGATCTGCTCCGAAGCCACACCGCGCCCGCAACGGTGCCGCTCCAACATCGCACGCTCGGCGCCACACCGCACGACCACTGCCGCGCCGGCCGCACTTGCACCGGCGGCCACGTCGACCAGAGAGGTGAATCCCACCTCGTCGACACCGGTCACGTCGGTCAGATCCAACTCGACGCGCTCCGGCCTCGAGTCGACATGGTCCAGCATGTACTCGGCAACCCGGGTGACATAACCGGCGGTACTGCGGTCGACACTGCCGCTGACGGAAATCGCTACAGCGGTACTACTCACCCTCCGGGCTTTGACCATCGGCAACACAAAATTCCCCCCTCCTGCTGGTGTCACACCCTAGAACGCGCCTGCGCGGCATGGGAATGACCAATCGGCTTCAATACTGTGACATCCGCGTGCTATCTCCACCGATAATTCTGATTAGCGACAATGCATGTGACTATCCGTGCCGAGACAGGAAGACCTTCGGCTTGCCCCGGCCGTCCGGGTTCTCGCCGGCAGCGGGCAGCGCCTACCGGCGGCGACGCGCACACCCAGGCCCGTGGCAGGTGCGGCGCGCACCGGCACGGCGGTGTCGACCGACGCCGATCCGACACCGGCGAGCAACAACGCGTCACCGCACCCGTGCCGGGTGCCGGAGATCCGACAGGAGTCCCCGGAGACCTTGCCCAGTCCGGGTCGAACTTCCCGCCGCTCCGCGCGGATCGTGTTGCATGCACCTGGCTGGCCCTTGCCTACACGACAAACCCAACAGACACTAGATACATGAGTGCACCGTCCCTGGCACCACGGTTCGACGCCCTGGACCCGAACGTCGTCGACAACCCCTACCCCGAGTACGCCCGCCTGCGCGACGCCGGGCCACTATGCCGGATCGGACCCGGCAGCTGGGGCGTCACGCGTCACGCCGACGTCGCTGCCCTGCAGCACGACCCCCGACTCGGCAGCGAGTTTCCCGCCGGTTACCACGAGGTGTCGGTGGGCGACGGACCGGCGAGCGCGTTCTTCCAACGGATCATGCTCTACCGCGACCCGCCGGACCACGTCCGGCTACGGCGGCTGATGAGCCGGGCGTTCAGTCCCGCAGTCGTCCGTCAGCTGCGCTCGTACGTGGTGGAGCTGGTCGACGAGTTGCTCGTGCCGGCATTGCAGAACGGCCGGATCGACCTGGTCGGCGAGCTGGCCTACCCGCTACCGGTCCGGGTGGTCTGCCGGCTGATGGGCATCCCACCAGAGTCCACCGAGGAGGTGCGCCGGCACGCGATGAACCTCGGTCGGGCCTTCACCGCGGTGGTCGGCGAGCAGGCCCGCGCCGAGGCCGACGTGGCCGTGCGCTGGCTGCGCGAGCACATCGGCGAACTGCTCGACCAGCGCCGGGCCCGCCGCGGCGACGACCTGCTCTCCCGGCTGCTCGACGCCGAGGAGTCGGGGGACACCCTGAGCCACGACGAGATCGTCGACAACACCGTCTTCTCGTTCTTCGCCGGCTTCGAGACGACCGTACACATGATCACCACCGGCGCCGCCGCCCTGCTGAGCCACCCCGACCAGCTGGACCGGCTGCGGGCGGATCGTTCGCTGGTCGGCACCGCCGTCGACGAGTTCCTGCGCTGGGACGCTCCGATCCAGGGCACCGCCCGCTACGTCCACGAACCCATCGAGATCGGCGGGCGCACCGTACGACGAGGCCGGGTGCTGGTGCTGATGGTCGGGTCGGCGAACCACGACGAGCGCCGTTTCTCCCGGCCCGACCGGCTGGACGTGGGCCGCACGGACAACCCGCACCTGGCCTTCGGCGGTGGTGCACACCTGTGCCTGGGTGCGTTCCTGGCCCGGATGGAAGGAGCTGTGGTCTTCGACCGGTTGGCCCGCCTCGCCGTCTTCGAGGCAGCCGGACCGACCGTGCGCGAACGCGACACCCCGTTCCGGGCGTACGCCTCGGTCCCGGTCCGGATCGGCTGACCTGCCGCCGCTGTGCCGATGGTACGACGGCGGAGGAGTCGGGCCGGCCCGCCACTGGCCTGGCCCGCCGCTGGCTCAGCCGGCGGGCAGGGCCTCCAGGACGGTCAGGGTGGGCGTACCGACCACCTGGGTCAGCCGCAGACCGACCCGCTCCAGCAGCCGGGCGGTCTCGTCGGCGCTGCGGTGTGCGCCGCCGGTGAGCACCATCGCGTGCACGTCGAACAGCTTCGCCATGTCGAACGCGTCGCCGGCCGGCAGCACCGCCTCCAGCAGCACCAGGCGTGAATCGGGCCGCATCGCGCTGCGGACGTTGCCGAGGATGCGGGCGGCGGCGTCGTCGTCGAAACCCGGCAGCACCGTCTTGAGCAGGTAGCCGTCCCTGCCGGCGGGCACCGCGGCGAAAGCGTCTCCCGGCACCACCTCGCAACGCTCGGTCACGCCTGCCTCGGCGAACACCTTCGGCGCGCCCGACACGACGTGCGGCAGGTCGAACAGCACGCCCCGGACCGCTGGGAAGCGGGTGAGCAGGCCGGCCAGGAAACCGCCGGTACCGCCACCGACGTCGACCAGGGTGCCGAACCGGCGCCACGGGTACGCGCCTAGCACCGTTCGCAGGTGCAGCCGGTTGACGCTGCGCATCCAGTCGTCGACACGGGTACTCTCCTGCGGGTGGTCGGCGAGATAGGCCCAGTAGTCCTGGCCGTACACGTGCGCGAAGGCCGGTTCGCCGGTGCGCAGGGTGTGCCCGATCGCACCCCAGGCCCGCACGTCGGAGTCGAGCAACGTAAAACTGTCGCGCAGGGACATCGGATGGTCGCCGCGCAACGGTTCGGCCAACGCGGTGAGCGCGAACGTGGCGTCGGCGACCTCGGTGAAGACGCCCCGGGCGGCCAGTGCCCGCAGCAGGCGCAGCAACGCGCCGGGGTGCGCGCCGGCCGCGCCGGCCAGCTCCGCCACGGTGCGTGGACCGCCGGCGAGCAGGTCGGCGATGCGCAGGTCGCAGGCGGCCCGCAGCGCGAACGGGGTGATCTGGTCACCCAGCTCACCGAGCCGGATAACGGCGGGCAGGTCGAGGTGCTGCCGGGTGGTCGCCATGTCAACGCCCCTTCTGTCGGCGCAGCCGCTCACCGGCGAACTGCAGCAGGCCCAGTTTGTCCAGTCCGGTACGAACGTTGTCGGTCATCAGGCCGATCTGGCTGAGCGCGACCGCCACCCGGGAGAACACCGCCTGCCGATACTTGATCATGAGGTCGTGGTTGGTGGCGAAAGCCACCCCGTCGGCGCGGTCGACCTCCAGGCGCTGCCAGATGTCGTCGAGCAGGAAGCGCTGCCGGATCAGCGCCGCGGCGTCCAGGACCAGCTCCTCCCGTTCCGCCCGCTCGGCTGTGGTGAGCTGGTCGTAGATCCCGGTGAGGGAGAGCACCCCGAAGGTCACGTGCCGGGCCTCGTCGCGGGCCACCAGGTGGGTCAGCTCCTTGATCAGTGGATCGTGGAAGCTGTTGTTGGACAGCCGGAACGAGGCCATAGCGATCGCCTCGACCATGATCTGCATGCCGAGCGCAGTGACGTCCCACCGAGAGTCGGACAGGATGTCGGTGAGCAGTTCCCGCAACGGCGGGGACACCTCATACGGTTCGGGGATCTTCTCCCGCAGGTACCGGGAGAAGACCTCGACGTGCCTGGCCTCGTCGACAGCCTGGGTGGCCGCGAAGAACTTGCTGTCCAGGTCCGGCACCGTCTCCACCAGCCGGGCCGCGACGACCATGGCCGCCTGCTCGCCGTGCAGGAACTGGCTGACCATCCACGACTGGAACTCCCACCGGAACGTGTCCCAGGCGCCGCGACCGCGCGCGGCCAGCGGCGAGTCGGCGAACGCCGCCATGGCGAAGGCGGAGTCGTCGGGCAGCGGCGCGCCGAACGGCACGTGCATCGACCAGTCCACGTCCGAGACCCGCCACTGCGCGGCCTTGGCACGTTCGTAGAGCGCCACCAGCCGGGGATCGGAGGCTTCGTAGTCCCAGGTGAGTGTGGTGTCTACACGAGCCGGCACGACAAAGCTCATACAACACAACCTACCCAGTGAGCCGACCGATGCCAATGCATAGGCGCTATCGTCCCGCCATGGACACACGACACACGCCGGCCTCCGTCGCCCAGCGCCTGCTCTGGATGATCAAGCATTACCGGACCGACTTCGGCGCACTCAGCTGTCCGGTGTTGTGCCGGTTGACCGGCGAGGTCGACCCCGACGCCCTGGACGCCGCGCTGTCCGCGCTCACCGCCCGGCACGAGTCACTGCGCACCACCTTCACCGGCCGCGGCGCCCGGCTCGCCCAGGTGGTGCATCCGCCGACGGCCGGCGGCGTCCGCCGGGTGGACCTGACCGGTGTGCCGGACCCGGCCGTCGCCCTCGACCAGGCCGTCCGTGCCGAACTACGCACCGCGATCGACCCGACCGAGTGGCCCTCCCGGACCACCCTGTGGCGGCTGGCGCCGGGCGAGCACGTCCTCTGCCTGAACCTGCACCACCTGGTCACCGACGCCTGGTCGACCGGAATTCTCTTCCGCGACCTCGGCACGCTCTACGCCCGGGCCACCGGGGCGCGGGCGCAACCACCACCCACCGGGTGGCAGTACGCATCATTCGTCCGCTGGCAGCAGGAGCTGCTCGACTCCGACGGGCTGCGCCGGCACAGGGAGTACTGGCGTCGGCAACTGGCCGGCAGCCAACTCCCCACGCTGGGCTCCCCCAGCGCCGACACCAGCCAGAGCGCAACCGCAGGTCAGGCCGGCAGCGAGGACGCGCCGGCAACGTCGGACGTAGCGATCGACCTGGACCGCGAGACGGTCGCCCGGCTGCGCGCCCTGGCCCGATCGCGACACACCACCCTCTTCTCCGTGCTGCTGGCCGTGTTCTACCAACACCTGCACCGGATCACCGGCCAGGACGACCTCGCGGTGGCCTCGATGTTCGCCAACCGGTCCCGCGCCGAGCTGCGCGAGACCGTCGGCCTGCTGGCCAACATGGTGCTGCTGCGGGCCCGGGTCGGGCAGGCCACCACGTTCGCCGAACTGATCGGACAGGCGCACGCCGCGGCGATCGGGGCCTTCACCTACCAGGACCTGCCGTACCAGATGCTCCCGCTGGACGTGGTGCAGACCGGCGGACGACGCGCCGACGACGTCCTGTTCAACGTGATGGCCGAGGTGCGCCACCGGACAGTGGCGGCTGGCGTCGGATTCGAACTGCTGGTGCCGCCCGGGCTGGGCAGCCGGTTCCGGTTCGAGCTGGCCATCGCCCCGGTCGGCCCGGCGGACCTGCGCGCGGTCTTCTACCACAGCACTGCCGCGTACCCCGGTGCGCAGGCGAGCGAGTTCGTCTCCGGCTACGCCGAGCTGGCCGCCCGGCTGGCGGCGGAGCCGAACGCCCCGCTGGGTAGCGCCCGACCCGGCCGACAGACGCCAACAAACGCCAGCCAATACGACACTGGCGTCACACACTCTTGACACCGCATCCGCCTGCTGGGAGGCTTCGACCAGCCCTACCTGGTGACGCGCAGGGAGCGGACGTGCCTCCACCCGCACCGCTCACACGATCGATGCTGTGACAGGAAGGTACACATGCCACTTCACCTGCACTGGTTCCTCCCGTCCCACGGCGACGGGCGTGAGGTGGCGAAGACCCCGCAGGGCGCGCCGGTCGACCCGAAGGAAAACATCCGGCGCGCGCCGGACATCGACTACCTCGGCCAGGTCGCCGTCGCCGCCGACCGGCTCGGCTTCGCCGGAGCCCTGGTGCCGACCGGGCTGTTCTGCGAGGACCCCTGGTTGGTGTCGGCCGCCCTCGCCGGCCGGACGAGTCGGCTGCAGTTCATGGTCGCGATACGCCCCGGTTCGGTGTCCCCGGCGGTGGCCGCGCAGATGGCCGCCACCCTGCAACGGCTCTCCGGCGGGCGGCTGCTGCTCAACGTGGTCACCGGCGGCGACCGCGACGAGCAGCTGCGCTACGGCGACTGGCTCGACCACGACCAGCGCTACGCCCGCGCCGAGGAGTTCCTGGACGTCTTCGCCCGCGCCTGGTCGGGCCAGCCCTACGACTTCGAAGGAATCCACTACCGGATCCGGGCCGGCCGGCTCACCCGGGGCCACCCGGTCACCCCGCCGATCTTCCTCGGCGGATCGTCGGCCGCCGCACACCAGGTGGCCGCCCGCCACGCCGACGTCTACCTCGCCTGGGGTGAGCCACCCGAACCACTGGCGACGCTGGTGAAGAAGGTCCGCGACCAGGCCGACGCACAGGGTCGCGAACTGTCCTACGGCTCCCGGTTCCACGTGATCAGCCGGGACACCGCCGAGGAGGCCTGGGACGTCGCGCGCCGGCTCGTGGCCGGCATGCACCCCGACACCATCGCCGCCGCCCAGCAGCGATTCCGCCGGACCGAGTCCGAGGGGCAGCGCCGGATGGCCGCCCTGCACCAGGGCCGGACCGGTGACCTGGAGGTGTATCCGAACGTGTGGGCCGGTTACGGGCTGGTCCGGCCCGGTGCCGGCGTCGCCCTGGTCGGCAGCCACGTCGAGGTGGCGGAGCGGATCGAGGAGTACCACGCCCTCGGGCTGGACCACCTGATCCTCTCCGGCCAACCGCACCTGGAGGAGGCGTACACCTTCGGTGAGGGTGTCCTGCCGCTTCTCCGGCGCCGTGGGCTGCTGGCCGACCCGGAAGGAGACCGGTGACCGACCTGTGGCAACACGCTCCTGAGCGAACGGGTCCAGCGGCGGAACTCCGGCCGGTGCCGGCCACCGTGCTGATCGGCAACCCCCGCCGGGGCTCGCGTACCCTAACCGTCGCCCGACACCTGGCCGACGCGCTGCGTACCGGCCTGGCCGGGCACGACGTTCATCTCGGCGACCCGCACCTGGTCGACCTGGCCGAACTCGGGCCGGACCTGCCCGCCCGGCTGATCGCCGGCACCGCCGCGCACGCGCCACTGGAACGGGTGCTCGCCCGGGTCCGCGGCCCCGGCCTGTTGGTGGTGGTGAGCCCGACCTTCAAGGGCTCCTACACCGGCCTGTTGAAGCTCTTCCTCGACATGCTCCCCCGCGAAGGGCTGGCCCCGGGCACGGTCGCCGTACCGGTGATGACCGCCGGCTGGGCCCAGCACCGCTTCGTCTCCGACGCCCGGCTGAGGCCGCTGCTGGTGGAGTTGGGCGCGGTGGTCCCGGTACGCGGGCTCGCGGTGCTGGAGGAGGAGTTCGGCGACCTCGACACGGCGGTCGCCGGTTGGACCACGGCCGCGTTGCCGGTGCTCGCCGCCGTGCTGCGCAGCTACCAGACCCCGTCGGTGGGCCCGCCCCGCCCCGCGGAATCCGTACCCGTCCATCAACCCGCACCGCTCCGGTGAGCCGGGCGATTCGGAAGGAAGAATCGACATGAGTGAGCAGACCCCGACGGTCGTGGGGCAGAAGCAGTCCGACGAGCAGATTCGCGCCCAGGTCCAGGCCATCGTGCTCGACCTGGCACCCAACCCCGACGGCCTGCGCGACGAGGAGACGGCCCTGGTCCAGGACCTCGGCTTCCACTCGCTGGCCCTGATGGAACTCGCCTTCGCCCTGGAGGACGAGTTCGACCTCGAACCCATCGATGAGAAGACCGCCCGGTCGATCACGAACCTCGGCGCGGTGCAGGCGCACGTACTGCGCCGCATCGCCGAGCGCGAAGCCGGGGGCTGACCTTCCCAGCTCACCGGGCCGGCCACCTAGACAGGTGGCCGGCCCGGTCGCACTCGCGCACGCCGAGGGCGCAGGCGCCGCCAGGCGGGCGACGGCCCGGAGGTGGCCGCCGCCCGCCGCCGTGACAGTCAGCCGATCAGCCGGTAGAGCCGGTGGAAACGGTCGTCGATGGGCAGTTGGGTGACGGCGGCGAAGCCCGCCTCGACCGCCAACTCCCGTACCGTCTGTGGGCGCAGCACCGTGCCGGTGCCGGCGGACGGCTGCTGGCTGAGGCAGGCCGGCAGGCAGTGCAACACGCTTGTCGCATACTGAAACCGCTCGATCTCGTCGGCGGGCGCGGTGAACCGCTCCGCCACCCGCGCGTCCAGCACCAGCACACTGCCGCCGTCGGCGCACAGTCGCCGGCAGGCCCGCAGCACCTCCACCGGACGGGAGATCTCGTGCAGGGCGTCGAAGAGGCAGACCAGGTCGTAGCCGCCGGCCAACTCCGGGTCCGCGGCGTCCTGGGCGAAGAAGGACACCCGGTCGCTGAGGCCGGCGTCCGCGGCGTGTCCCCGGGCGTCGTCGATAACATCAGCGTCGATGTCGTACCCGTCGACCGCGAGACCGGGGAATGCCCGGGCCAGACCGATGCCCGCCCAGCCAGCACCGCACGCGACATCCGCCACCCGCGCCGGCGTGCCGCTCAGCCGGGCGTGCACGTCCGGTGCGTGCCGACGCAGCCAGCCGGCCAACTGGTGGGTGAACATGGAGCGGTTGGCGCCCGCATGCCCCTCCCGCCAGTCGACGCCGTAGACCGCGTCGGGCACCCCGGCCCCGCTGCGGTACGCCTCCACCAGCGCCGGCAGCGCCGCCGCCACACCACCCAGGGGCAACACGGCGAGCGCCGCCATGGACACCGGGCTGTCCGAGACCGTGAGCACCTCGGCGTGCGCCGCGGGCAGCGCGAACACCCGTGCCTCGGCCGGCCGGGACGGATCGTCGACGGTAAGGACGCCGGCCACCGCCTGCTGCTCCAGCCACTCCCGGGCATAGCGCGGGTCGACGCCGGTGCGTTCGGCGATCTCCTGCACCGTGCCCGGACCCTTGGCCGCGAGGTCGTCGTAGAGGCCGAGGCGGACACCGAGGTACGTCGACAGCAACTCCTGGGTGGCCAGCAGCGAGGTCCACATCCGGACCGCGAAGACGCGGGCCTGGGTGTCGGTGGGAGTCGTCATCGGTGCCCTCCAGGCGACGCAGGCTTTAGTGTGTTGTTTTTCCACCTACCACGCTAACCCGGCGTGCCCGCCATGGACAGCACCCTACGGCGGGAGATAGCGTCCGCACACGACACACCAAACACAGGAGGAGCCGACGTGAACCCAACGCTGGCACGGGTACGCGAGCTTGCGTCCCGCGTGGCGAAGCGGGCCGAGGAGATCGAGCAGCGGCGCGGGCTCCCCGACGACCTGGTCGACGACCTCCGCGACGCCGGCTGCTTCCGGATGTTCGCCCCGGCCAGCCACGGCGGCGACCAGCTCGACCTGCCCGACGTGCTCACCGTGCTGGAGGAGCTCGCCCGCGCCGACGCGGCGACCTCGTGGACGGTCGGCCAGGTGGCGCTCTCCCACCTGATCGTCAGGTGCGGACCAACCGCGGCGCAGGACGACGTCTTCGCCGACGGCGCGGACACTCTCGTCGCCGGGGCCGTGGCACCCAAGGGCAGGGCCCGCACCAGCGACGGCGGCTGGCGGGTCACCGGCCAGTGGCCGTTCGTCACCGGCTGCCCCCGCGCGGCCTGGTTCTACCTGAACTGCGTGCTGGTCTCCGGCCGGAGCATCCCCGTCGGCACCGACGGGGTGCCAGCGACCCGCATCCTGTTCGTGCCGGCGGCCGACGTACGGGTCGTGGACACCTGGCGGGTGCTGGGGCTGCGCGGCACCGCCAGCCACGACGTGGCAGTCGAGGACGCGCGGGTGCCGGAGCACCGCGCCGTCGCCGAGCGGGACGAGGCGGCCGTGCACCGCATCGCCCAGTCCAGTTTGATCATCGGCGCGGTCGCGGTCGGGTTGGCCGACGGGGCGCTGACCGATCTGGTCCAGCTGGCCACCGAGGGCAAGCGACCGGCGCTCAGCGCACGTCGACTCGCCGCCTCGACGGTCTTCCAGGATCGGCTCGGTGAGGCGCAGACGATGCACCGTGCGGCGCGGGCGCTGCTCTACGCCGAGGCCGCCGAGGCACAGGCGGCCACCGACACCTCGACGCCGCTGCGCCGGGCCCGGCTTCGCGCGGCGGCAGCGCAGGTGACCAGCCTGTGCGCCCAGGTCGTGGACGCCGCGCACACCCTGGCCGGCGGCACCGCCGTGTACGAGACCTCGCCGCTGCAGCGGCGGCTACGCGACATGCGTACGGCCACCCAGCACTTCGTTGCCGGCCGCGACTCGTACGCCACCCTCGGCGCGCTCGCCGTGGGCGAGGAGGCGGGCACGGGGTAGTCGGCGGCGTACGGTAGCGATGTGTTTCGTCTGTGGAGGTTGTCATGAGTGAGCTGTTTTCGGTAGCGGGCAAGGTGGCGCTGGTCACGGGCGGCACCCAGGGGATCGGGCGGATGATCGCCCAGGGGTTCGTCGAGGCGGGCGCGCGGGTCTACCTCACCGCCCGGACCAAGTCCGACTGTGAGGACGTGGCCCAGGAGCTGTCGGCCGGCGGCGGCGAGTGCGTGGCGATCCCGGCGGACCTCTCCGACGAACAGGAATGCGTCCGGCTGGCTCGGGAGATCGCCGATCGCGAGTCTCGGCTGCACATCCTGGTCAACAACGCCGGCACCGCGTGGACGGCGCCGGTCGAGCAGTTCCCGGCCAGCGCCTGGGACAGTGTCCTCGACCTCGGTCTCAAGGCACCGCTGTTCCTGGTCCGGGAGCTGGCCCCGCTGCTGAAGGCGGCCGGCACCGCCGAGGACCCGGCCCGGATCGTCAACATCGGCAGCGCCGACGCCCTGCGGGTGCCGGAGATGCCGACCTACTCCGCCGCGGCGGCGAAGGCGGCCATCCACCACATCACCCGGATGCTCGCGCACGACTTCGCGCCGACGGTGACCGCGAACGTGATCGCGCCGGGCAGCTTCCCGTCCCGGATGATGGCCGGCGTGCTGGAGGCGATGGGCGAGGAGATCGCCGCGGTGACCCCGTTGCAGCGGATCGGGCGGCCGGACGACATCGTCGGCACCGCGATCTACCTGTGCAGCCGTGCCGGCTCGTACGTCACCGGGTCGGTGCTGGCTGTCGACGGTGGCCTCGCCACCGCCCGGACCGGCTTCGTGCCGGGCCGTTTCCTCACCGAAGCCCAGTAGGCCACCGGACGCCGACGGCGCCCGGATCGACGGCTGCGGCGGACTGCCCGGCTGGGATCGCCACCGCGACACGACCGGTGCCGCGCACCCACCGGGTGCGCGGCACCGGTCGTCCGTTCAGTCCTTCGGCTTCGGCGGCAGGTGCAGACCGAAGGCGAGGCCCTGGTTGTCCCGGCACTCGACGAACGTGCCCCACTGCTCGGTCGGTGGACGCATCGGCTCCACCTCGCCGCCGAGCTCCACCACCCGCTTCATCGCCACGTCGATGTCGTCGACGGCGAAGTAGAGGTAGTGCTGCGGCGGCCCCGGGTCACGGTGCATCCCACCGGGCACCGCCTCCCCGGTGTCGATCGACCCGCCGTGCTCCTGCGCCTGCACCTTCCAGCCGAACAACTCGGCGTAGAAGCGGCTGGCCTCCGCCACGTCGGGCGTCCCGAACTCGAAGTACGACAGATGTCCTGCCACGACCTACCTCCTCTGTCATCGATCCGGCGATCCGCCACCACCCCTTCGGGCAGGGCTGCCTAACGCAACAAACTACACTAGGATTCCACCCAACATACTCCGCTGATCGCACGTCATCAGGTGACGTGCCGAGCCGGAAGAGGTCACCACGTGCCCGTCACCGCCGCACCGACCGAACTCATCCCGGACACCGGCGCCCTCATCGGCGCCACCCGCACGGCGTCCACCACCGGCGGAATCCACCATCACGTCTACGCGGGCGACGGGCGGACAACCGCGGCCGTGCCACTGGGCGGCGCCGCAGAGATGGACGCGGCGGTCCGCGCCGCCGGAACCGCGCTCGTCGGGTGGCGCGCCACCGCCGGCAACGTACGCCGCGACCTGCTGCTGCGCCTGGCGGACCTGGTCGAACGTGACGCCACCGAGCTGGGCAGGCTGCAGACACTGGAGAACGGCTGCCCACGGCAGTTCGCCTCGGTGATGCCCACGGTGGCCGTCGACCACCTGCGCTACAACGCCGGATGGGCCGACAAGATCGGCGGGGAGGTCGTACCGACCTGGCCGGTCCGGGCCGTCGACTACACCCTCGACGAGCCGTACGGCGTGGTGGCGGTGATCATTCCGTGGAACGGACCGCTGGTCTCCGTCGCGCAGATGCTCGCCCCGGCGCTCGCCGCCGGCAACACGGTCGTGCTCAAGCCCTCGGAGCTGGCGCCGTTCACCGCGCTACGCGTCGGCGAACTGGCCCTGGAGGCAGGCTTCCCGCCCGGTGTGGTCAACGTGGTGCCGGGCGCGGCGGCCGGCGGTACGGCGCTCGTGCGGCATCCCGGTGTCGACAAGGTGCACTTCACCGGCGGCGGAACGACCGCCCGGAGGATCCTCGCCGACGCCGCGGAACGGCTACTCCCGGTGGGTCTGGAGCTGGGCGGCAAGTCCGCGCACGTCATCTTCGGCGACGCCGACGTGCGGATGGCGGCGCGGATGGCGATGACCGGCGTGGTGGCGCTGAGCGGTCAGGGCTGCGCCAACGGCACCCGGGTACTGGCGCACTCGTCGGTCTACGACGAGGTGCTGCGCACCCTTACCGCACGGCTTGCCCGGGTGCCGCTCGGTGACCCCGCCGACGAGCGCACGTTGATGGGACCGGTGGTCACCGAGAGTGCCTGCCACCG
The DNA here is from genome assembly GCF_048060415.1 of Micromonospora sp. LOL_024. Classification (NCBI taxonomy): domain Bacteria; kingdom Bacillati; phylum Actinomycetota; class Actinomycetes; order Micromonosporales; family Micromonosporaceae; genus Micromonospora; species Micromonospora sp. LOL_024. Next base: position 85,905 of record NZ_JBHMIS010000007.1, on the reverse strand, counting down.
GATCCTCGCCGTGGTCGAACGGGCCCGCGACAAGGGCGACGGCCGGCTCGTGACCGGCGGCGAACGGCTCGGCGGCGACCTCGGCGACGGCTACTTCATCGCACCGACGGTCTTCGCCGAGGTCGACCCGGCCAGCGAACTCGCGCAGGAAGAGATCTTCGGACCGGTGCTGGCCGTCACCGCCTTCGACACCGAGGAGGAGGCCCTCCGACTGGCCAACGGCACCCGCTACGGCCTCGGCGCGTACCTGCACACCACCGACCTGCGAACGGCCCACCGGGTGAGCCGGGCGGTCGCGGCGGGCAGCGTCTGGGTCAACGGGGTGCCCGGCGTGCTGCCATCTGCGCCCTTCGGGGGCGTCCGGCAGAGCGGCTGGGGCCGGATCGGCGGCGAGGCCGGCGTACGGGAGTTCCTCCGGCCGAAGAACGTCTGGATCGCTACCTGATCGACCGACGTCCGTCGGCATCACCAACCGATCGGACGCCGCACCCTACAGTCGCCAGGACCGGGCCGCCTCCTGCTCGGCCCACATCCGCGCGTAGCGGCCCTGCCGAGCGAGCAGCTCGTCGTGCCGCCCCACCTCCACCACCCTGCCGTCGTCCAGCACGACGATGCGGTCCGCGTGCCGGACCGTACCGAGCCGGTGCGCGACGACCAGCACCGTACGCTCCCGGATCAGGCCGGACAGCGCCTGCTGCACGTGCCGCTCGTTGGTGGCGTCCATCGCCGCCGTCGGCTCGTCGAGCAGCACGATCGGGGCGTCCTTGAGGATGGCCCGGGCCAGCGACAGGCGTTGCCGTTCGCCACCGGAGAGGGTGGCGCCGCCCTCACCAACCGGGGTGTCGCCACCCTGCGGCAGCCGGTCCACGATCTCGTCCACCCGGGCCTGCGCCGCGGCCCGCCGCACCTGCTCGTCGCTGGCGTCGGGCCGGCCGAACCGGATGTTGTCCCAGACGGACTCGCTGAACAGGTAGCTGTCCTGGAAGACCACGGTCACCGCGTCGAAGAGGGTGTCACTGTCCAGTTGCCGAATGTCGACCCCGCCGACGCGGATGGTGCCGGAGTCGGCAGCAAAGAACTGGGCCAGCAGGTGCAGGCAGGTGGTCTTGCCGGCGCCGCTGCTACCGACCAGGGCGGTGACCGTGCCAGCCGGGGCCTCGAAGCTGACCTCGCGCAGGGCGGGTCGGGTCGCGCCGGGATAGGTGTAGGAGACGCCCTCGAAGGCGACGTCGTGGCCCTGCGGAGCCACGCCGGTGCGGACCTCCGCCGGCACCGGCTCGGCGAGCAGGGCACCGAGCCGGTCTACGGCCGCCTCGCCGATCCGCAGGCTCTCAGTCTGCTCGCCCATCGCGCGAAGCGGGCCGTGGATCCGCAGCGACAGCACCGCGAAGACCAGGAAGGTAGCCGGCGCCAGGTTTCCGCCGATCAGCAGGAACGCCCCGACCAGGAGCACCACGGGCAGCCCCAGCTCGATCACGGTGAGGAAGAGCACCAGTGGCACGACCAGGCGACTCACCAGCCCGGTGCTGGCCTCCCGGTGCCGCAGCAGGGCGTGCGCGAGCCGTCCGGCGCGATCACCGGTGGCACCGTGCGCCCGGGCCACGGCGATACCCGAGACGTACTCCTGGAAGCGGGCCGCGGCCTGGCCGCTGGCCTGCGCCCGCTCCGCGGCTAGCCGGGCGAAGGTGCGCTGTGACCATGCGTAGACCAGCATCGCCAGCGGGATCGTGGCCAGCGCGGCCAGGCCCATCCGCCAGTCCTCCACCAGCAGACCGACCGCGATGACGAGGGGCAGCAGCGCCGCCCCGATGATGGTGGGGATCGCGCCGAAGACCACCGGCTCCAGCTCGCTGAGGTGGTGCGTGACGAGTGCGGTGAGGTCGCCGCTCTGTCGCTTGGTGTGGTAGCCCAGCGGCAGCCGGCGCAGATGTTCCAGGGCGCGCAGGCGCAGCTCTCCGAGAAGCTCGAAGGAGGCCACCCAGCTCTGTCGCTGGGCCAGCAGGTCGAAGCCGAACTGGCCGAACACCGCGGCCACCACGCCGAGGCTCCACCACAGCACCTCGGCCTGGCTGATCGGCGGGCCACCGAGGTTGGCCTCACGCAACCGTTGCAGGACCACGACAAGCAGCCAGACAGGCACCGCGGTGCAGACCGCCGCCGCCATCCGGGCGGCGATCCCCCACAGCTGCTGGCGGCGCAGCCGGGGGTCGGACAGCGACCACAGTCGCCGGATGAGGGCGAGGGTACGCCCGGCCACCGTGCCGGTGGGCGGGGTGGTCGAGCCGGCGGCCGGCGCCGAGGTCAGGGTCGTCATCTGTGGGCTCCGCTCCGCTCGCCGCTGACGCCGAGGCTCCATTGGGCGCTGGTCGTCGCATCGGCCCAGAGCCCGGCATACGTGCCGTCGGCGCGCAGCAGCTCGTCGTGGCGTCCGCTCTCGGCAACCCGGCCGTCGGTCATCACCACGATCCGGTCGGCGTCCCGGACGGTGGTGAGCCGGTGGGCGATGACCAGCAGGGTACGCCCGGCGGCGAGGTTCGCCACCGCCTCCTGGATCCAGAGTTCGTTCTCCGGGTCGGTGGAGGCGGTGGCCTCGTCGAGCACCACCACGGGGGCGTCCTTGAGCAACGCCCGGGCGATGGAGATGCGCTGGCGTTCGCCACCGGAGAGGGTCGCGCCCCGTTCGCCGACCACCGTGTCGTAACCCTGCGGCAGGGCGAGAATGAAGTCGTGGCAGCGGGCGGCGCGGGCCGCCCCGTGCACGGCCTCGTCGTCCAGGTCGGGCCGGCCCAGGGTGAGGTTCGCCCGGATGGTGTCGTGGAAGAGGAACGGATCCTGGAACACCACCGCGACAGTGTCCATCAGCTGCTCGACCGCCATGTCGCGGACGTCGACGCCACCCACCCGCACCTGGCCGGCGTCCACGTCGAAGAACCGGGACACCAGCCGCGCGACAGTGGTCTTGCCCGAACCGCTCGGGCCGACGATGGCGGTGACCCTGCCCGCCTCGGCGTGGATGCCGACTCCATCGAGGACCCGCCGGTCGGGGTGGTATCCGAACTCCACATCGTTCAGCTCCACCGAGACCGGACCCAGCGGCACCCGGCGGCCGGTGTCCGGCAGCGCCGGGGTGTCCAGCAGGGCGGCGATCTCGTCGGTGCCGAACCGCACCTGGCGAAGCTGCGAGCCGTAGCCGGTGAGTTTGGTCAGCGGCGCGGTGTAGCCGAGAGCCAACAGCAGGAACAGCAGCAGGGTGGACAGGTCGACGGCGCCGTCGCGGTAGAGCCAGAGACCAACCGGCACGACGACCACCACGTTCGCGGCCATCACCGTGAAGTAGGCCGCGCCGCCGGGCAGGAAGGCCGTCCCCCAACGCGTCTCCGCGTCGACGTACCGGCGCACCGCGCCGGTCGCGCGGGCGACTGTGTCGGTCTGCCGGTTGAACACCTTGACTACCTTGATGCCCTGCAGGAACTCGGTGACCGCCTGGTTCATGGCCATACCCGCGCCGTGCCACTGCGCCACCCAGGCACCCGACCCGCGGGTGGCGTGCCGCATGGCGAGCATCGCCAGCGGCACGACCGCCACGGCCGCCAGGGCCAGCCGCCAGTCGACGACGAACAGCCAGACCGTGGTGGCGGCGACCACCGTCAGCGCGGCGACCGCGTCCGGCAGCATGTGCGCGATGAAGACCTCGATCCGTTCGACGTCCTCCATCGCGAGCTTGCCGATCCGGCCGCTACCGCGACGGGTCACCTCGCCGAGCGGCAGCACGGCGAGCCGTTCGGCGACGCGCTGACGCAGCCGGTGAAGCAGCCAGTACGCGCAGACATGGCTGATGGCCAGGGCACCGCCCATCAGCGCGGTGCCGGCCGCGATGGCGACCAGCGCGATGAGGGCGTACCGGATCAGCACGCCGCCGTCGGGGGACGCCTGGGTGACCAGCTCGACGGCCACCCGGTAGGCCATCAGGTACGGCACCAGCTGGAACGCCACCGCCGCGACGGCGAGCAGCACGGCGGCGGTGAGTCGCCGTCGTTGCGCACGGACCAGTGACCGGAGCAGTTCCCGACCACCGTGCCCGGCGTCCGGGTCGGTTTCGGCGGCCATCGTCCACCTCGTTTCATCGGCGGTCGGTCGGCCCCGTCTGGACCCGCCACGGAGGGGTAATGGTAGTCGTTGTCGAAGGCCGGTGACAGGTTCCACCGAGGACGTGTCGCCCACGATAGGCAGCCCGACCGACAGGGTCACCTTCGGCCCCCGGACGGTTGGGGCTCAGTCCGCCACGGAGCCGAAGGTCGCAGCGCCGGCACTGTGGTAGGTCAGCATTGCCACGCCGCTTCCGGAGGTCCGGCTGTCGACCAGCCGCAGGGCGGCCGGCGGCATCCCGTCGGCGAACAGCCGCCGCCCGCGCCCCAGCACGACCGGGAAGACCAGCAGGTGGTACGTGTCGATCAGGCCCTCGCGCATCAGGGACCCGGCGAGCCGGCCGCTGCCGTGCACCTGCAACTCCCGGCCGGGTCGGCTCTTGAGTTCGGTGACGGCCGTGACCAGGTCGCCGTCCAGCCGCTGCGAACCGGACCATGCCAGTTCGTCGGCGCGGCTGGTGGCGACGTGCTTGGGGAGCCGGTTCAGCGCGTCTGCGATCGGGTCGGTGGGGTCGCTGTGCTGGGGCCACCAGGCGGCGAAGGTGTCGTACGTGTGCCGGCCGAGCAGAAACGCGTCGGCCCGCTCCATGACGCCGGCCATCTGGGCGCCCACGGCGTCGTCGAAGTACGGCGGCAGCCAGCCACCCAGCTCGAAGCCGCCGCTGCGGTCCTCGTCCGGCGCGCCCGGCCCCTGCATCACACCGTCGAGGGTCAGGAACGTGGTGAGCGTGAGTCGCATGGTGTTTGCCTCTTTCCCGGGCGACACGGCGTCACCCTCCACCCAGCCGACGACCGGCCGGACGAGAAATCGACAGTTTCACCGAACATGTGACTCACGCCACTTTCCTGTAGCTTTCGGTAGGCCGGTCGCAGATCCACACGGCACCCACCGAGACGGAGGCCACGACAGCCTCGGGCGGGACCGACCAGAGGATCGTCGGCGTCCGATTGAACCGATCCAGCGCCGCCGCCGTACCTCATGGCGAAGGGAGTGGCCCATGAAGCGCCTGACCCCGTTGCTCACCCTCCTGTCGGGGGCGATGACGGCTGCCGTGCTGTTCACGATGAGTGCACAGGCATCTCCGCCGGGTACCCAGCCCGTGGCCGGAGGTGGCCCACCGGCCACCACCCCGTCCGCCGACGCAACGGCCGACGTCGACGTCGAGGCCGACGTCGACGTCGAGGCCGACGTCGACGTCGAGGCCGACGTCGACGTTCCGGCCGAGGACGAGTCGGCAGAGTTCGACGACGAACGACCGGGTGGCACCTCACCGCCGACGGATCCCGACGCGTCCTCGGCCGGAACCGGGGTGGCATCGGTCGAACAGAACTGGATCGGTGAACTCGACAACGGCGCCACCATCGCGATCAGCATCAAGGACGGCAGGGCCGAAGCCTACGTCTGCGACGGACAGAGCATGGAACTGTGGCTCTCCGGCACGGTCAAGGACGGAAAGATCGAGTTGACCGGCAACGACGCGAGGCTGACCGGCGTCATCCGGGGCGACAGCGCCAGCGGCGAGATGGTCGTCGGTGTCCGTCGGTGGAAATTCTCCGCCAGGCCCGACGACACGGCGCCGCAGGACGCGGTCGCGAAGTCCGGCTCGGGCACCGCGGCGGCGATCTACCGGGTGACCGACGAGGCCCGCAAGGCCGGCTTCGACGGCGGCTGGATCATGTTGCCCGACGGTACCCAGATCGGCATCGTCACCTGGAACGGCGAAACGATCACTGCGCCGCCACTGGACCCCGCGTTCAACAGCACCATGGTCGACGGACTCACCATCACCGCCGAGCCGGTCATCCCCGGGGCGCGGTGAGGTGATGTCCCAGCACCGCCACGGCGGGGCACGCACAGCGCCCCGCCGGTCGCCCGAACCGATGGTCGAGGTGGTGCGCGACTTCGGCGGCCCGTCCTCGATCGTCCCGAGGTTACCGTCCTCGCTGCTGGTGCCGCTGGTCGTCGGGGCCGCCGTTGCGGTGGCGCTCGGCGTCTACGGCCGTACCCACACCCCGACCGGCATCGCGGTCAACGTGGCCGGCTTCTCCTCGCCGCTGACGGTGAAGGTGTGGCTGGGCACCGGGGCGGCGTTCTTCGCCGTCGTCCAACTGCTCTCCGCACTGTCGATGTGGGGGCGGCTGGGCGGATTCTCCCCGCCCTGGGCCGGCTCGGCGCACCGCTGGTCGGGCCGGATCGCGTTCCTGCTCACCGTCCCGGTCGCCGTGCACTGCCTGTACGCGCTCGGCTTCGCCGACTACGACACCCGGGTGCTGCTGCACTCCCTGCTGGGCTGCTTCTTCTTCGGCGCGTTCGCCACGAAGATGCTCGCCCTGCCCAAGCGCGGCCTCCCCGGCTGGGTGCTGCCGGTGATCGGCGGAGCCGTCTTCGTCGCCCTGATCGGCCTCTTCCTGACCTCGTCGGTCTGGTATTTCACCACGTTCGGCATCCAGTTCTGACCCCCTCGAAAGACCTCGGAGAGGCAAGGCACCGACAGATGAACCACGAACAGGCCGGCTGCTGCCGGTCGCGACGAGCACTGCTGGCCGGCACCGGCGCGGTGGGGGTGGCCGCGTTGACCGGCTGCGCGACGTACGGCCAGTCGCAGCCGGCGGCGCCCCCGCCGCCAGTCGCCGCACCGGACACCAGCACCGACCCGGCCGGCACCGCAACTCCGGGAGCCGATGGGCCGCCGGGTACGCCGGCGCTGGCCACGCTGGCCGACATCCCGGTCGGCGGCGGGACGATCTTCGCCGACGCCGGTGTGGTGGTGACCCAGCCGACCGAGGGGACCATCAGGGCGTACTCAGCTACCTGCACCCACCAGGGCTGCACCGTCACCTCGGTCGTCGACGGCACCATCGTCTGCGCCTGCCACAACAGCGTGTTCGACATCGCCGACGGCTCGGTACGCAGTGGTCCGGCCGGTGCGCCACTGCCCGCCGCGAACGTCACCGTCGACGGAGACGCCATCCGGATGGCGTGAGCCCCGGCGGGCGGAGATGCGAACGCGATGACGCGGCCCACCCCCAGGCCCGGGCCGCGCGGGGCCGTCCGGGGTGCCTCGTCACACCGGACGGCCCCTGCCCCACCCGGGGGCGGGTGGGGCAGGGGTCTCGGGCGTGGTCAGGACGTGGCACAGGCCAGGTTGGACGGCGTTCCCGATCCGCCGCCGGTCAGTCCGAAGGTCGTGCTGGCACCGGCGGCGAGCTGCCCGTTGTAGGGCTCGTTGCGTACCGTCACCGTCGAGCCGGACGTGGTCAGCTTTCCGTTCCACAGCGACGAGACGGTGGTGCCGGCGGGTGCCGTCCAACTGACCGTCCAACCGGTCGTCGTCGCCGTGCCGGTGTTGCGTACGGTCACCTCCGCCTGGTAACCACCCTGCCAGGAGTTGGTCACCCGGTAGGTCGCGGCGCAGCCGGCATCACCACCACCATTGTCGGCCGGGGTGGTCAGGGTCAGCGGCGGCGAGGCGGTCGAGACGTTGCCGGCCGCGTCCCGCCCCCGGACCGTGAAGGTATAGGCGGTCGAGGCGGTGAGGTTGGTGGCGCGGTAGGTGGTGCCGGAGACCGTGCCGACCACGGCGGCGGAACCGCTTCCGGTGGCGCGCAGAACCTCGTACGAACTGACGCCCACGTCGTCGGTCGACGCCGTCCAGCTCAGCGTCGCGGCGGTGGCGGTCACGTCGGTGGCGGCCGGCCGTCCCGGCGCGGTCGGCGCGGTGGTGTCACCGGGGCCGGGGCCGCCGGCGTAGCGCTCGGCGAGGCTGATGCCGGTGGTGGAGTTGGCGCCACCGAGCCGCACCTGGTGGTCGAGTCCGACGAACTTGCCGTTGTGCTGCCACAGCGCCGGTTTGAGGATCTGGTTGTACTTCGTCTCGTCCCAGCTGGCCCAGTCGTCCAGCAGCAGGCCGCCGGTGTCGCCCGAGTTGGGGTTGAGACACCAGAACGTGTGGTGGATGCCGTTCGTGACCATCAGGTCGCGTAGCGCCGCCATCCAGCGGTCCTGCCGGGCGTCCTGCCCCAGCCGGCCACCCCACTCGCCGATCAGCAACGGCGCGATGTTCTGCTCGTGGATGTAGAACCAGTTCGGCCGCCACACGTCGTCGGTCAGCGAGTCCCTGTCGAAGTCACCGGCGAACCAGGGCTGCTCGTACACCAGCGGCCCGTAGTCGTGCGGCGAGTAGACCAACTGGTCCTGCTGCGCGCCGAGGCTGACCGGGTGCTCGGCGACGCCGCGCAGGTTGCCGCCCCACCAGTTGTAGTGGTAGTTGGGGCTACGGTCGGGGTTGGTGTTGGGCGAGTTCCAGGTGGCCCCGGCACGCGGGTAGATCTCGATGCCCTCGCAGAGGATCAGCAGGTTCGGGTTGATCGCCAGGATCCGCCGGCCCGCCGTCTCGCACGCGTACTTGAAGTTGTCCTGGTCGGTGCTGGAGTCCCACTTGGCCCGCTGCGGATCGTTCGGGGTGCCGTGCGGTTCGTTCTTGATGTCCATCGCGACGATGGTGTCGTTCGTCCGGTAGCGGGTCGTGACCCACTCCCAGCCCTGGTAGAAGAGCTCCGGAGTGATGCTTCCCTTCCACCACACCGGATAGACGTGCCCGGAGTTGTCGGCATCGGCGCTGTGCACGTCGAGCATCACCTTCAGGCCGTACTTCTCGCAGAGCCCGAGCCAGTGGTCGAAGACCTGCAGGTTGTTCAGCCCGTCCAACTCCGGGTTGACGTACGTGTTGACGTTCGGCCGGGCCGTCGTCTGGCCGGCCTTCCACTCCAGCAGCAACTGGGTGGAGATGGGCACCCGGACGATGTTGATGCCACGCTCGGCCATCTGGCGGGTGATCGATTCCAGGTTGCCCGACCACAGGCCGTGGAAGACCCTTTCGCTGGCGTTGAAGCCGAACCAGTTCGCCCCGGTGAGCCAGACCCGGTTGCCGGCCTCGTCGACGATCCTGTTGCCGTCGGTGTGCAGCCAGTCGGTGCTCGGCGCGGCGGCGGTGACCGCCGGCCCCACCGTGGGTGCCGCGGTGGCCGCGGGCGCGGCGGCCAGGCTGAGCAGGACGACCGCCGTCGTCGCGGCGGCCCTGAGTTTCGTGCGTACGGACATGCGACTTCCTCTGGTGGTGGGTGAGGGAGCTGGCACGTCGACGATCGGTCCTGCCCGAACGGACCGTGGGAGCGCTTCCACGGTTACCTTATGCGGTCCGGGTCTTCTGCGGAAGGTGTCAAACCGAGAGGGCCTCCCGGACGCCGCGTTCCGCGCTCGCGCCACCGTCTCCGGCGGAGGTGACCCGGCCCGACTCGAGCACGTGGTAGCGGTCGGCCACCCGCAGCGCGAACCCGAGGTGCTGCTCGACCAGGAGCACACTGAATCCGCTCTGCGCGATCAGGGCCACGATCCGGTCCTGGATCTCGGCGACGACGGAGGGCTGGATGCCCTCGGTCGGCTCGTCGAGCATCAGCAGCCGGGGACGGGTGATCAGCGCCCGGGCGATGGCCAGTTGCTGGCGTTGGCCGCCCGAGAGCAGCCCGGCCCGCCGGCGCAACAACGGGCGTAACGCCGGAAACAGATCGAGCACCTCGGCGGTGGCAACCGGCCCGTCCCGGCGACCGTCGGCCACCAGCCGCAGGTTCTCCGCGGCGGTCAGGTACGGGAAGCACTGCTGGCCCTGCGGCACATACGCGACGCCCCGGGCGACCCGCTGGTGCGGGGCGAGCCGGGTGACGTCCTCGCCGTCCAACTCGACCCTGCCGGCGGCCGGGCGTAGCAGGCCGGCGGCCACCCGCAGCAGAGTGGATTTGCCGGCGCCGTTGTGGCCGAGCACCGTGGCGACCCCGTCGCCGGGCACCGAGACGTCGACGCCGTGCAGCACCCGGCTGCGCCCGTAGCCGGCGTGCACGCCGCGCATGGTGAGCATCATGCCTCCGTAGGTGTCGGGGCCGCCCCGGCATCGACCGGGTGGCCGAGGTAGACCTCCTGCACGCGCGGATCGGCCTGCACCTGGGCCACGGTGCCCTCGCTGAGCACCTTGCCGGCGTGCAGCACGGTGACGGTACGCGCGAAGCGCCGCAGGAAGTCCATGTCGTGCTCGATCACCACCACCGTCCGGGCCTGGCTGACCCGCTCCAGCAGCTGCCCGGTGGCGTCGCGTTCCTCGTGGCTCATCCCGGCGACCGGCTCGTCGAGCAGCAGCAGCCGAACGTCCTGGACGAGCAGCATGCCGATCTCCAGCCACTGCTTCTGCCCGTGCGCGAGGGTGCCGGCAAGTTGGTCGGCCCGGTCGGCCAGGCCGATGATCTCCAGCGCCTCGGCGACCTCGTCGGGTGTGCCGTGCCGTCGGCGCAGCAAGGTCGCCCAGCTCCGCCGCGCGCCGGCCGCGATGTCGAGGTTCTGCAGGACGGTCAGCTCCTCGAACACCGTCGAGGTCTGGAACGTGCGACCGACGCCGAGGCGGCTGATCCGGTGTACCGGCCGGCCGAGCAGTTCCCGGTCGCCGAAGCGTACCGAGCCGGTGGCCCGGGCCAGCCCGGTGACCGCGTCGACCAGGGTGGTCTTTCCGGCGCCGTTGGGTCCGATGAGGAACCGGATGTCGCCGGGTGCGACGTCCAGCGACACTCCGGCGACCGCCGTGAACCCGTCGAAGCTCACTCGCAGGTCACGCACGTAGAGCCCGGGCAGCTGCTCGGTCATGCCGCCTCCCGGCGTCGTCTCAGTCGCGCGGACAGGCCGGCCGGTGGCTCGCGGTCGGCCGGCTCGCGGTCGCGGCGACGGGCCAGACCGACCAGCGACGCCAGGCCGCCCGGCAGGAACGCGACCACCACCACGAACAGCAGGCCCTGCAGGTACGTCCAGGTGCCCGGGAACCGCTCGGACAGGGCGGTACGCGCCCACGCCACCGCGACCGCGCCGAGAACCGGCCCGAGTAGCGTGGCCCGGCCGCCGATGGCCACACCGATGACGAACTCGATCGACGGGACGATCCCGATCAGCGCGGGCGAGATGATGCCCACCGCCGGGACGAAGAGCGCACCGGCCAATCCGGCCATGCCGGCGGCGACCACGTACGCGACCAGCTTGACCGTCGCCGGGTCGTAGCCGAGAAAGCGGACCCGCTCCTCGGAGTCGCGTACGGCCACCAGCAGTTCGCCGTAGCGGCTCTGCATCAGGTGCCGGGCCAGAGCCAGCAACGCCAGTAACGTGCCGGCGATGATGAAGTACACCATCCGCTGGTTGACCGGGTCGTCGAGGTCGTAGCCGAAGAAGCCCTGGATGTCGGTGAGGCCGTTGGTGCCGCCGGTGGTGCCCTGCTGGCCGATCAGCAGGATCACCATGGCGGCGGCGAGGGCCTGACTGAGGATGGCGAAGTAGGCGCCCCGGACCCGGCGGCGGAAGACCAGCGAGCCGAGCACGAAGGCGACCGCCATCGGCAGCAGCACCGTGGCGGGCAGCGCGAACCACGGGCTGGCGAACGGCCGCCACCACAGTGGTAGTGCGTCGAGCTGCCCGTACAGCATCATGAAGTCGGGCATGTTGCCCGGACCCGCGTCGGCGAGCTTGAGGTGCATGGCCATGGCGTAGCCGCCGAGGCCGAAGAAGACGCCCTGCCCGAGGGCGAGCATTCCGCCACGCCCCCAGGCCAGGCCGATGCCGACGGCGACCATCGCCACGCAGAGATACTTGGCCAGCAGGGAGAGGCGAAAGTCCGACAGCATCAGCGGGGCGACGGCGAAGAGCAGTGCGGCACCGAAGGCGAAGCCCACGGCGGCCCGGAACCGGTGCCGGGACGGACCGGCCGCCGGTTTCGTCGGTGGCGGCGCGGTATCGGCGGCGACGGGATCTCTGGCGACGGTAGTCATGCCAAACTCCGGGTTCGCAGGGTGAACATGCCCTGAGGTCGCCACTGGAGGAACGCGACGATGGCGATGAAGACCATCACCTTGGCGACACTGAGGGTGGTGAGGTACTCGCCGGACGCCTGGAGCACGCCCAGCGCGAAGGCGACGATCACGGTGCCCTTGAGCTGGCCGATGCCGCCGACCACGACGACCAGGAAGGCGTCGATGATCAGGTTGGTGCCCATGGTTGGTCCGATCGGGCCGAGCAGGGTGAGCGCGACCCCGGCGATGCCGGCCAGGCCGGAGCCGATGAAGAACGTCATCCGGTCGACCCGGGCGGTGGCGATGCCGGAGACGGCGGCCAGATCCCGGTTCTGTACGACGGCCCGGATGCGACGGCCCAGCGGGGTGGCCCGCAGCGCGACGGTCAGCGCGACGACCGCGCCGGCAGCCAGGGCGAGGATGAACAGCCGGTTGTTGGCCACGGTGATTCCGCCGGGCAGCGCGATGTTGCCGGTCAGCAGCTCCGGCGCCCGGGTCTGCACGTTGGGGCTACCGAAGATGTCCCGGGCCAGTTGCTGCAGGATCAGCGAGACTCCCCAGGTGACCAGCAGCGTGTCCAATGGCCGGGCGTACAGGCGGCGGATCAGCAGGAACTCCAGCAGGACGCCCATCGCGCCGGCCACCACGAAGGCGACCGGCAGGGCGACCAGCAGCGACCAGCCGGCCGCGCTGACGGTCTGCTGCAGGACGTAGGTCGTGTAGGCGCCGGCCATGATGAACTCGCCGTGCGCCATGTTGATCACGCCCATCTGGCCGAAGGTCAGAGCCAGGCCGAGCGCGATGAGCAGCAGCACCGCGCCGATGCTGACGCCGGTGAAGAGTTGGCCGATGAGAACTGTCACGGTGCGTACTCCGAACTGCTGGTCGGGCAGGCTCGGGCGGGACGTCCCGCCCGAGCCTGGGCTGCACCCGGCGCTGCCCGGGTGATCGGCTAGCTCAGGCCGCCGGCCCACGGGTAGCTCTTGAGGAACGGGTCGGGCGTGATCGGCTGCCCCGAGTTCCAGACCTCGGCGATCAGCCCGTCCGCGCCGACCTTGCCGACGCGGGCCGTCTTGGCGATGTGCTGCGTCTCGCCGTCCACGGTGACCAGCCCTTCGGGCGCCTCGAAGGTGATGCCGTCGGATGCCTCCCGGACCTTCTCCACGTCGAAGGTGCCGGCTTTCTCCACCATCGCCTTCCACAGGTAGACCGAGACGTACGCGGCCTCCATCGGGTCACTGGTCGGCTTGTCCGCGCCGAACTTGGCCTTGTACGCGGCTACGAACTTCTCGTTCGCCGCGCCCGGGGTGGTCTGGTAGTAGTTCCAGGCGGTCAGCTGACCCTCGAGGTACTGGGTTCCGATGCTCTTGACCTCCTCCTCGGCGATCGACACCGATACCACCGGCATGCTGGCTGCGGTCAGTCCGGCGGACTTGTACTCCTTGAAGAACGCCACGTTGCTGTCGCCGTTGAGGGTGTTGAAGACCGCGTCCGCGCCGGCGGACTTCACCTTGTTCGTGATCGTGCCGAACTCGGTGGAACCGAGCGGGGCGTAGTCCTCTCCCGCCACCGTCATCCCGTTGGCCTCGGCATACGCCTTTATGATCTTGTTCGCGGTACGCGGGAAGACGTAGTCGGAGCCGACCAGGTAGAGCGACTCGGCACCCTGCGCCTTGAGATAGTCGAGGCCGGGAACGATCTGCTGGTTCGTCGTGGCACCGGTGTAGAAGATGTACGGCGACTGCTCCAGGCCCTCGTACTGCACCGGATAGAACAGCAACGCCTTGTTCTTCTCGAACACCGGCTTCACGGCCTTGCGGCTGGCCGAGGTCCAGCAGCCGAAGACCGCCGCCACCCGGTCCTCCCGGATCAGCTTCTCGGCCTTCTCGGCGAACGTCGGCCAGTCCGAGGCGCCGTCCTCACCGACCGGTTCGATCTTCTTGCCGAGCACGCCGCCGGCAGCGTTGATCTCCTCGACCGCCAGAATGATCGAGTCGCGGACGGTCACCTCGCTGATCGCCATCGTGCCGGAGAGGGAGTTGAGCAGGCCCACCTTGACGGTGTCGCCGGAGACGTCGGCGCTGACGCCCGCGGAGGTGTCCTCATCGGTGGTCTTGCTGCCGCACGCGGCCATCGCGGCCACGGCGACCAGGGTCATGGCACCCGCCAGAATGCGGCGGCCCCGGAACAGTGTCATCAAATCTCCCTGCGTCGCGGGTATGCGTCAAACAGTCGCGGGAACGAACGTCGGTCCCGAGTTGAGGAGTGCGGATCTGCGCGCCTGCGGTGCGGTCCGTAGGAACATTGCCCGCTACCCGGTACGGCGGGTGGACGCCGGCCGGGTAGCGATTCGAATATCGGCAGGGAAAGCTTCGATCCGCTTCATTGCGCGGATGTTTCCCAATCCTCAATAGACTGTTTCCACTGGCCGGACCGCACTGGAAGTAGGCACAGAAAATGCCGGCGCCAGGCCGACGGTAATCGGCAGAATGGCACCGGCACACGATTGTTGACCGCAGCGGACGACAAATCCCCGTCCACCGTCGGGCGGCTGGCCGAATCCGGCACCAGAGCCGGATCCTTCACGCAGGAAGTATCTTATGTGGCCGGCCGGCCGGCATGTCAAGGCACGGTCAGGTCACGCCCGACCGGGCGGTCCCAGCTCGGCCAGGACGGTGAAGTCCAACCCGTCCGCCTCGGCGAGATAGATGCGCTGCCGGACGTGCCGGCGGCGCAACCGCAGTTCACCGCGCGGCCCGTCGTACGACACCACGTCGGCGGATGCCTCCACGGCCCGTACGTCCAGCGTGCCCGCCTTGGCGATCAGCGCGGCGAGCAGCATCACACCCTCGTAGCAGGACTCACCCAGGCTGCCCAGCGGTGGCGCCTCCAACCCGAACCGGCGGGCGAACATGCCGTGGAAGTCCAGGTTCTCCTGGGTGATCAGGCCGGCGAAGAAACCCGCCGTGCTGAACAACCGCCGGGTATTCGTCGCACCGCTGGCCAGCAGCATGTTCTCGTCCATCAGGGTGCTCAGCCGCAGACACCGCTGGTCGAGTCCGGACCGCACGAAGGCCCGGTTGAACCGGACCGCGTCCGCGCCGACCAGCAGCATCAACACGCCGTCGGCGTCACTACGCTCGATCCGGCGCAACACCTCGACGTAGTCGTACGTCTCCAACGGCAGGAAGTGCTGCCCGACCACCCGGCCGCCGCTGCGCAGCGCGTACCGGTACGCGGTCCGCGCCGTTCGGCGCGGCCAGACGTAGTCGTTGCCCACCACGAACCAGCGCCGCACCCCCTCCTCGCCGGCGAGCACCCGCATCGCGGGCCACAGCTGCGCCTGCGGTGTCTCGCTGGTCATGAAGACACCCTCGGTACGCTCACCGCCCTCGTAGAGCGCGGTGTAGACGTACGGCACCCGGTGCGCGACGCGCGGTGCCACCGCCTGACGCACCGAGGAGATGTGCCAGCCGGTGACGCCCTGCACCGCGCCCACCGCCACCAGCGCCTCGACCTCGGAGGCCACCTCCTCCGGTGACGCACCGCCGTCGACCGGAACCAGCCGCAACTCCCGGCCCAGCACCCCGCCCCGCCGGTTGAGCTCCTCCACCGCCAACTGGGCGCAGAGTTCGCAGCTCGGACCGAACATCCCGGCCGGTCCACGCATCGGGTACACCAGCGCGATGCTGACCACGCCACGGTCGACGGTGAGCCAGGACGCCCCGGCAGCAGCGATGCTCTCCCCCGCCTGCGGGCGCCCGTACCCCGGTGCCGGCGCGGACATGAAGACATGGTGACCGCAGCCGGAGGTGATGACCAGAGCTCCCCACCAAGCGGGACGTCCCGGTACGATGACCCGGCAACCGCCAGGCGGGAGTGCCATGTCAGACCTTCCCTCAGACCTTCCCGGCTCCGCAGCCGACCTGCTGCCCCTGCTCACCCGCGCCGAGCGACTGCTCTCCCGCCGGATCGGTGGGGTGCTCGCCGTCGACTCACTCACCATCGAGGGGTGGCGGGTGCTCTGCCTGCTCGCCGACGGCCGAGGCCACCCGATGAGCGAGGTGGCCACCGAGGCGTCCCTGCCGCCGGGCACCCTGACCAAGCTGGTCGACCACCTCGTCGACCGCAACCTGGTCTTCCGTCGGGTCGACCCGGTCGACCGTCGGCGCATCCGGGCCTACCTGACCGCCCGGGGCCGCCGCGAACAGGAGCGGCTCGCCGCGCAGATCCACACCGACCTGGCCGGGCTGGCCAGGCCCGGTGACGTCGACCTGGCCGGGTGCCTCACCGACCTGGTCGCACGGTTGGACCCGGAGCACCGACGCGCCCCGGCTCCCGCCTGACCGCTGGCGGCCCGACCACCGCCGGACCGCAGCGACCAGGCCGAAGGCCCCCATTCCATTCCACAGAGGTGGACCGGGGGCCGAGGGTACGCAGGGGTCACCATACGGATGACGAAAGCGCGTAGCAGGCCCATGAGCCCGGCACACTAGGCAGCCGCAGCGACTCCACCACCCCTGCTCTCCGGCGTGGGGTCCGTCTCAGCCACCGTCGACCGGATTGAACGGCCGGACGGTGTGCCGGGCCCGCCCGACCCGGTTGGCGACGGGTCCGACGACATCGAGCATGACCCGGCCGAGGACGGCGTGCGCCCGTACCGCCGGATGGGTACCGCCGTAGTTGTCCAGGTCGCCGAGCGAGTCGGCGAAGAACGCGTAGGTCAGCGTGGGTGCGCCGGCCGCATCGAACATGATGCCCGCCTCGTGCCGCGCGGCACCCGACGTGTCGAAGTCGGCACCGTACTTGGTGGCGACCCGGCTGCGCTCGGCCGAGGACATCTCGCGGCGGATACCGTCGTGGTATCCGTTGATCCAGCGCAGGATGCCGAGCAGGAAGTCGCTCGACCGCACCGACAACAGGGTTTTGTTGGCCAGCCGCCACAGCAGGTCGTGCGTCTCCCGTGGGGTGGTCACGCCCAGGAAGAACCGGTTCGGGTTGGCCACCGGCTCCACCCGGGTGTGAGTGAAACCCTTGGCGGCCAGGATCTGGTTGATCTCCAGCGCCGGCACCACCCGGCCACACATCCGCACGGCAGTGTTGTCGGATACGAGCAGCAGCGCGGTGAGGAAGTTCGCCACCGTGACCTCGTCGCCCCAGACGGTCTGCAGGAAGTAGATTCCGCTGCCGCCGAGGATGATGTCGGCGGTCAGGTCGAGCCGCTGGTCGAGTCGCAGCTCCCCGCGGTCGATCTTGTCCATGACGGCCACCGCGACCGCGAGCTTCTGCACGCTGTACCCGTGCGTCACCCGGTCGGCGTCGTCGGACACCACGACGTCCAGCGTGCCGGCGCTGTCGACCATCGCGACGTGCGAGTGCCAGACCCCACCGGTTCGGGCCTTCTGCTGCCGATACGTGCTCCGGATCAACTCCGGGCCCCGGCTGACACCAGGCCCGGCGGCGTGTGCTGCCGGATCGCTCGACGCGGCGGCACTGCGTGGTGCCGTCACCAACGCCGCCGCCGCGGCGCCGATCCCGATCGCGGCCCGACGACTGACATGCTTGGCCATTCCACTCCTCTGTTCGTGGTGCAGGGCAGCTGTTCGTGATGCCGGGGACACGCCCACTGTTCCTGGTGCGCCGGCACGGGCGTTACCGGACACACTCTGCCACGTCGGCGCGTCAGCGGAACGCAAGGTCCGCAATGGACCGCTGGGCATCGTGCGGCCTTGCCTGGCACCAGACCGGACGGTGGACGGACATCCGGGCCTGGCCACGGATGCCCCCCAACCGGAGCACGCCGAATACCTCACCCAACTCGGACGGCAGCGGTCGCCTCCCCCTCAACCGGAGTAGCGATGCCATCCGGCGCCGGCAGCACCGCTCTGCCGTCCGGTCCGCGAAGGGCACGTGGGTGCCGCGCAGCCGATTCGAGGACGGTACGCAGGGCGTGCGCGTGCGGGGCGGTGGCGTTCCAGAGGGTCGCGGGGCCGCCGGCCAGCGGCATCCGGGTCACGGTCCCCCGCACCGAGGGCGGCTCGACGGGCCGGGTCGGGTCGATCACCAGCAGCGAGCCGGTGGCCGCCGCGCCGCCGAGCACCGCCGGGCCGTCCCAGCCGGGGGCGTTCGGGCCGACCGCGACGGTCTGCCGCAACAGGGGTCGCCCCCCGAGGTCGACCCAGGTGTCGACCTGCACGTCGCCGGGCTGCTCCTGGTGCCGGCCACAGATCAGCTCGTCGCGCCAGTACACGACGCCACTGTCAGCGACCTCCACCTCGGATTCGGCAACGTGTGCGCAGCCCGCCGCCGCAACCAGTTGCTCGGGCAGCCAGTACAGGGTGGCGCCCTCGGACACGGTCGCCCGGACCAGCATCCGGGAGACCGCGCCAGGACAACCGGGCAGGGCGATCGAGGCGGCCACGGTGTGCACGCGTACCGCCGCCGCGGGGCCGACCTCGACGTCCAGCCGCAGGTCGTCGCCGGCGAGCGGCCCGGCCGCACCGCCGACGACGTACACCGTGACGCCACCGTCCCGACCTTGGACCTGGCGCAGCAGCAGCGGACTCTCACCACGAAGTACGTCCAGAGTGGTGCCACCGTGCCGGTCGGCGCGGGCCACCAGCCGGGCGGTGGCCCGCATCAGGCCCGCCCGATGGCGACCGCGACCGCCGGCGTGGGCGTGGGCGTGGCGGTACGGTGGTGAGCTAACTCGTGGCGGATCCAGGTGGCTACCCGGGTGGCGAGGGGATCCTCGGTGATGGACTGGAACACGGTGGGCAGGTCGCCGCGCCGGGCGCGGGCGTCCCGGTCCATCACGGACAGGTCGGCACCGACCATCGACGCCAGGTCGGTCTTGTTGATGACCAACAGGTCGGCGGCGGTGACCCCCGGCCCGCCCTTGCGGGGCACCTTGTCCCCACCGGCCACGTCGACCACGAAGATCTGCCGGTCCACCAGCCCACGGCTGAAGGTCGCGGTCAGGTTGTCGCCGCCGCTCTCCACCAGCACCAGGTCCAGTGGGCCCAACGCCTCGGTCAACTCGTCGATGGCGTCGAGGTTGGCACCGATGTCGTCCCGGATCGCGGTGTGCGGGCAACAGCCCGTCTCCACCGCCCGGATCCGGGCCGGGTCGAGCACCCCGGCGCGCTTGAGGAAGTCCGCGTCCTCGGTGGTGTAGATGTCGTTGGTCACCACGGCCAGACGCAGTTCGCCGGCGAACGCCCGGCAGAGCGCGGCGACCAGCGCGGTCTTGCCGGAGCCGACCGGGCCGCCGACCCCGACCCGCAACGCCCGGGCGGCGGCGGGCAGTGGGGCGTGCGGGTCGGTACCGGGCTCGGGGTGGGTGTGGGGAACAGACTCGTCGTGGTCGATTTCAGGACGCAAAGAGACGCACCTCCCAGGTGGCGTGAGCTTCGGCATGGATGTCGGCGAGCGCGGCAGTGGCGGCGGGTAGCCGATGCGGCGCTCCCTCGGCGGCCCGCGCCGCCCGCGCCGCGACGGCGTCGCAGGCGGCGGCGAGCCGCACCAGCAGGGCCTGCACCTGATAAGGATCAAGACCAAGCAGGCGTACCGCGGCACTGGCCGAACCGGTCACCGTCGCGTGGGCGGCTACCGTGGCGACCTGCGCCGGGTCGAGGCGGGCAGCGGCACCGACCAGCCCGAGCACGAGTGGTTGGTGCGGACCGCCAGGGGTGGCGGGCAGTCCGGCGAAGATGTCACCGGGCCAGATCTCACGCCCGGCCCGCAGCAACGCCCGGCCCTGCCGACGGGACACGGCCCGCTGGGCCGGCGAGACGGTACGCGCGTCCAACTCGGCGTCGAGCAGCACCAGTGTGGCCCGCCGACGTTGCCCCGGCCGGGTCAGGTCGGTGTCCATGGGTGGCGGTCGTACCGGCGTGGTGTGGTCCGACCCGGCGACCCGGCAGGCCGCCGCCGCGAACGCCGCCGCGACAAGACCGGCGGTGGCCAGCCGACCGCGCAGGTACTCCCCGAGTGTTGCCAGGTCGGTGACCCGGCCGGCGGCGACGGCCGCCTCCAGGCCACACGAGTGGGCGTGCGCCCCGGCCGGGAACCGCCCGTCGGCGAGGAGCAGCAACATGCTCGGGGTTGCCATCAGAACAGGAAGTACCGCTGGGCCATCGGCAACTCGGTCACCGGATCGGGTTGCACCACCACGCCGTCGATCCGGACGGTGAAGGTGTCCGGATCGACCTCGATGTGCGGCAGCGCCCCGTTCTCCGGCAGGTCGGCCTTGCCCCGCGACCGTACGTCGGTAACCGGCACCACCCGCCGTCGCACGTCGAGACGCAGTCCGGCGTCGAGCGCGGCAGGCGCGACGAAAGTCAGGCTGGTGGCGGCCGCCGCGCTGCCGTACGCGCCGAACATCGGCCGGGGCAGCACGGGCTGCGGGGTGGGGATGGACGCGTTCGCGTCACCCAGCTGGGCGTACGCGATCATGCCGCCCTTGACGACCAGGTGCGGCCGTACGCCGAAGAACGCCGGCTCCCACAGAACCAGGTCGGCGAGCTTGCCCGGCTCCACCGACCCGATCTCGTGGTCGAGGCCGTTGGCCATGGCGGCGCAGATGGTGTATTTCGCTACGTACCGCCGGGCCCGGTGGTTGTCCGCCGCGCCGTCGCCGGGCAGCGCGCCCACCCGGGCCTTCATCACGTGCGCGCTCTGCCAGGTACGCAGCACGACCTCACCGACGCGGCCCATCGCCTGCGAGTCGGAGCCGATGATGGAAATCGCCCCGAGGTCGTGCAGCAGGTCCTCGGCGGCCATCGTGGACGGTCGGATCCGGCTCTCCGCGAAGGCCAGATCCTCGGGCACAGCCGGATTGAGGTGGTGGCAGACCATCAGCATGTCGAGGTGCTCGGCCAGGGTGTTGCGGGTGTACGGGCGAGTCGGATTGGTCGACGACGGCAGCACGTTCGGCTCACCGGCGACGGTGATGATGTCCGGCGCGTGGCCGCCGCCGGCCCCCTCGGTGTGGTACGAGTGGATGGCCCGACCGCCGATGGCGCGCAGCGTGTCGGCGACGAAGCCGGCCTCGTTGAGCGTGTCGGTGTGGATGGATACCTGCACGCCGGAGGCGTCGGCCACCCGCAGGCAGGCGTCGATCGCCGCCGGCGTGGTGCCCCAGTCCTCGTGCAGCTTGAGCCCGCCGGCCCCGGCCCGCAGCTGCTCCCACAACGCCTCTTCCGAGACCGTGTTGCCCTTGCCGAGCAGTAACACGTTGACCGGGAAGGCGTCGAGGGCCTCGTGCATCCGGGCCAGGTGCCAGGCGTTCGGGGTGACCGTGGTGGCCCGGGTGCCCTCGGCCGGCCCGGTGCCGCCACCGACCAGGGTGGTGATCCCGCTGGCCAACGCCTCGGTGACGATCTGCGGGCAGATGAGGTGCACGTGGGTGTCGACCGCGCCGGCGGTCAGGATCCGGCCGTTGCCGGCGATCACCTCGGTGGCCGGGCCGATGACCAGGTCCGGGTGGACACCGTCCATGGTGTCCGGGTTACCGGCGCGTCCCAACGCGACGATCCGGCCGTCACGCAACCCCACGTCGGCCTTGACGACCCCCCAGTGGTCCAGGACGACCGCCCCGGTGATGACCGTGTCCAGCGCCCCCTCGGCTCGGGTGACCCGGGACTGACCCATCGACTCACGGATCACCTTGCCGCCGCCGAACACCGCCTCGTCGCCGCCGGCACAGTGGTCGTGCTCGACCTCGATGAGCAGATTCGTGTCCGCCAGCCGGATCCGGTCGCCGGTGGTCGGCCCGTACAGGGCGACGTAACGATCCCGTTCGACGTTGCTCATGTCTGACCCCCGCCTGGCTCCACACCGATCTGGACGTCCAGTGGACCGGCGCACTCGCCGCGAAGGCCGGCCACGATCCGCGCACCGCCCAGCGGCACCAGGTCGATGCTGCGGCTCACCCCCGGCTCGAAACGCACCGACGTGCCCGCCGGCACGGCCAGCCGCTGCCCCCAGGCGGCCACGCGGTCGAAGTCCAGCGCCGGGTTGGCCTCGGCGAAGTGGTAGTGCGAGCCGACCTGCACCGGCCGGTCACCGGTGTTGACCACCAGCAGCACGGTCACCGGGCGACCTGGGTTGATCTCCACCGGTCCGGCGGCCGGCAGGATCTCGCCGGGTATCACGGGATCGGGTGGTGCACCGTCACCAACTTGGTGCCGTCCGGGAACGTCGCCTCCACCTGCACCTCCCTCAACAACTCGGGGATGCCGTCCTGCACGTCGTCGCGGGTCAGCACGGTGCGGCCGGCGGCCATCAGGTCGACCACGGACTCTCCGTCGCGCGCCCCTTCGAGGAGGAAGGCGGTGAGCATCGCGACGGCTTCCGGGTAGTTGAGGCGCAGGCCGCGCTCGCGGCGACGCCGGGCGACGTCGGCCGCCACGTGGACGAGCAGGCGATCCTGCTCGTGGGGGGTTAGATACAAGGGTGGCTCCCGGTGGGTTTCCGCGCCCCCGTCCACCACCGGCACGGCGCCTCTTCGCGCCGCCCGCAGGTCGGGGCTCGACCGCCGGCTGACCTTCACGTACCTCGGGCCCGGGATTCCACCATCCCGACCCACGTGACGGAGCACCGGCAGCGTCTTCTCGGACGCGGACCGCACCGCTCACCGCTGAGCAGACCGTAGAGGATCGCGCGGCCCGCCGGCAACACCCGATGTAGCCGCCCCCCCCGGCGTCGGCTACTTGTCGCCGGCACCTCGCGTACCCGCTGGCTGCGGTGGCCGGCGCGGGTCTACACCCGGACGTGCAGACGATCATGGACGTTCGGCAGACGCCTCAGGTGGGGGTGTCACGGTGGCGGAAGGTGAGCAGGCCCACGGTGAGCAGTGCGGCGGCAACGGCGGTGAGGGCGACCAGCGGCCGCACCGTGACGTCGACCGCGGGCACCGAGGGCACGTGACTGTAGGGCGAGAGGTTCAGCGCGGCCTGGGGCAGGTCGAGTACCGCACCCAACTGCCCGAGCAGCAGGAACGCGATCAGCGCCGTCCAGCTCAGCGCGACCGACCAGCGCGGTACCACCCCGAACAGGGCGGTCACCACCCCGGCGACCACCAGCAGGGCCGGCAGCCGCAGCAACGCGGCCCAGCCCAGCTCGACGCCCCAGGTGACCGGGTCACCGCTGGCCAGGCCGTACCCCAGGCCGGTGGTGAGGCCGGCCAGCAGCATCAACCCCGACGCTCCGATCACGGCACCGAGCACCTGCGTGCCGAGCCACCGGATGCGGCTGACCGCGGTGGCCAGCAACGGCTCGAGGATGCCGTCGGACTCGTCGGCCCGGATGCGCAGCACGGCCTGCACGACGTACGCGCCGATGGTCAGCGCGAACAACCCGAGCATCGCGGCCAGGTAGGCGTCGACCAGCTCAGACCCGCCGCCAAGCTGGGCGATCGCCTCGGCCATCGCCGGATTCTCGGCGATCATGGCATCGACCTCGTGCCCGGCCACGCCCATCGAGAGTCCGAGCACCGCCACCGCGACCGCCCAGCCGGCCAGCGCACCGCGTTGCAGTCGCCAGGTCAACCCGGCCGGGCCGAGCAGCCTCGACGCGGCACGGGCCGGACCACGCCGGGCAGCCAGCAGACCGGAGCCGACGTCGCGGCGTTCGGCCAGCGAGTACGCCACGGCGACCCCGACGACCAGCAACGCGACCGGCAGCGCGAGGACCCACCACCGTTGCTCGGCGAAAGCGCCCACCTGGGTGCCCCAGCCCAGCGGCGACAGCCAGGTCGGCCAGGCGCTGACCAGGCGCACGCCGTCGACCTCGCGTTCACCGAGCACGTCGCCGGCGGCCCGCACCAGAAAGGCGACGCCCACCGCGGCGGCGGCCAGCGCGTTGGCGCCCCGGGAGGTCACCGACAGCTGGGCGGCGACGGCGGCCACGCCGGTGAAGGCGACACCCACCCCACCGATCGCCGCGGCGGCGGCCACCGAGCCGGCTACCGGTAGCCCGGCACCGGCCAGGGCGACCGCGAGCAGCGCGGCAGTGAGCACGTTGGCTCCCACCACGACC
This sequence comes from Micromonospora sp. LOL_024, assembly GCF_048060415.1. NCBI lineage: Bacteria > Bacillati > Actinomycetota > Actinomycetes > Micromonosporales > Micromonosporaceae > Micromonospora > Micromonospora sp. LOL_024. The sequence continues at coordinate 61,846 of NZ_JBHMIS010000007.1, read as the reverse complement.
GACAGGGCCGCGCTAAGCATCGCGTACCGGCCGACGGCGGCGGCGCCGAGCAGCTCCGCCCGCCCGGTCTCCTCGTTCTGACGGGTGTGCCGCACGACGGTGAAGGTACTCAGCAACGCCGCGAGCAGCGCCAAGGTCAAATACGTCTCGGTGACCACCACGGCACCGAGGTCGGTGCTGGCGATCGGACCGTTGAACGCGCGGGCGACAACGCTGGTGACGGCGGCCTCGGCGTACCCGAGGCGGGTCTGCTCGTCGGGGTAGAGGCCGGCGACGCTCTGGGCGAGGGCGTAACCGATCAGGGACGTGCCACCGACCCAGACGGCCAGTCGGGTTCGGTCCCGCCGCAGGGCGAGCCGAGCGAGCCGGGCGGTTCCGGTGAAGCTGCTCACCGGCCACCTCCGGCCAGCGCGGAGAGGCCGTTGTCGGTGCTGCCGCCGTAGTGCCGCAGGAACAACTCCTCCAGGGTGGGCGGCGCGCTGGTCAGCGCCCACACCTCGAAGCGGACGAGGTGAGCGAGCAGCCGGTCGAGGTGCTCGGGCTCGACCTCCAACCGGACCCGGCCGTCGACCGGCCGGACCTCGTGCACGCCCGGCAGCTCTGCCAGGCCGGTCACCGGCCGGGCCGTCTCGACGGTGACCGTGGTCCGGGCAAGGTGCCGCAGCTCGGAGAGGCTGCCGGATTCGACGATGCGGCCCTCCCGGATGATGCTGACCCGGTCGCAGAGCGCCTCGACCTCGGCCAGCACGTGGCTGGAGAGCAGGACACTCGCGCCGGCCTGGGTGAGGTGGCGGACCTCCTCCTGGAACACCGCCTCCATCAGCGGATCCAACCCGGAGGTGGGCTCGTCGAGTATGTACAGCTCGACGCCCGCGGCGAACGCGGCGACGATGGCGACCTTCTGCCGGTTGCCCTTGGAGTAGGTCCGGCACCTCTTCGTCGGGTCCAGTTCGAAACGTTGCAGCAGTTCGTCGCGGCGGCGCTGGTCCAGACCGCCCCGCAACGCGCCGAACAGGTCGATCGCCTCGCCACCGGAGAGGTTGGGCCAGAGGTTGACGTCGCCCGGCACGTACGCCAACCGCCGGTGCAGGGCGACCGCGTCGCGCCACGGATCGCCGTCGAGGAGGCGCACCTGCCCGGAGTCCCGCCGCAACAGGCCGAGCAGGATCCGGATGGTGGTGGACTTGCCGGAGCCGTTGGGCCCCAGGAAGCCGTGCACCTCCCCCGGTTCCACCCGCAGGTCGAGCCCGTCGAGCGCACGTACGCCGCCGAAGGTCTTGACGAGGTTCTCGATGGAGATCACGGACATGGTGCCTCCCGCCGCACGGTACCTACCGGGACCACTGTACTGACCGATGGTAAGGGGCCGGCGCAGCGCCCTGGCACCGGTGAGGAACGGTTACGCTGGACGTCATGACCTGGGAGGAGGCCGACGGCACCCGGAGCCAGATCCTGCGTGCCGCACTTGACCTCTTCGCCACACAGGGCTACCAGCGGACCTCCCTTCGACAGATCGCCGAGCGGCTGCGGCTGACCAAGGCCGCGATCCTCTACCACTTTCCCGGCAAGGCACATCTGCTCGGCGCACTGGCCGAGCCGCTGCTGCGCGACCTGGAGTCACTGCTGGACGGTGCCGGAGCACTGCCGCCACAACGGGCCCGGTGGACCCTGCTGGAGGGCTGGGTGGACACCATGCTCGCCCATCGCGGCCCACTCGGCATGCTCTACCACGATCTCGCACTGGTCGAACAGGGCAGCACCTATCACCGGCTGGTGCGGATTCTGATGCGGGCCAACGAGGTCGTCGCCGGCCCGGACGCCGGCCGGCGGGAGCGGGTACGCGGCGTGCAGGCGATCGCCATGTGCAGCGACCCGGTGGTGTTCCTGCTGGACGTACCCGCGCAGGTGCTCCGGGCGGACATGCTCGACGGCGTCCGCCGCCTGCTGCACGACCCGGCCGCAGGCGGCGGCGCGACGGCGGTCGACGGCGGGGCGTCCAGCGACGACGGGGCGGTCGACGACGAGGGTCCCGCACCGCCGGCCCGGGGCGGCCGACGACGGCCGGGCCGACCACGGTCGATGAGCTCGGAGCAGGTGCGGGCCGCCCAGGTCATGTACCGGGCCGGCACCCGTTCGGCCGACGAGATCGCTGCCGCGTTCGGCGTGTCGAGGGCGACGCTCTACCGCCACCTCGATCCACCGAACAATAACGAGACGGTTATGAGATAGTTCCTGGACAGCCGTCGGCCGACGGTGCTCAACGGATCAGGCCGAGGTCGGGGTACCAGCGGTCGTGTGCCGGGAAGTTCTCGTCGGTGTGCGGCGCGTAGATCCAGGTACGCAGCGAGTCCGCCGCCGTGTCGACCTCGACCAGCCGGACCGGGTTGGTGCTGCGGGAGTGGAAGGTCTGCAGGAAGGAGTGGATCCGGTTGCCGTGCAGGCCGGTGTCCACCCGGGACGCCGCGGTACCGGTGTGTCCGGAGAAGACCAACCGGATGTTGGGATACCGCCGCACCAGGTTGTCGAAGAGGTACTGCGGGCTGGTGGAGCCGTAGCCCGAGCCCCGGCCAATGGTGCCGTCGCTCTCGAGGTAGTGATGGGTGACGACGAGCACGTTGTGCCGCGGGTGGGCGGCGACCACCCCCTGCGCCCAGACGACGGCGGCCCGGCGGGGCCACAGCTCCAGGGTCAACACCAGCCACCGGAGACCCCCGGCGGTATAGGTGACGTAGGCGTTGTCCACCTTGCCGGCCTCGAAGCGACCCCGCACCGCCCCGGACCGCTCGGCGGTGAAGTACCGGTTGAAGACCGTGGTGTCGCGCAGCAACTCACCGGCGGGGCTGCGCAGCTCCCCGTCGGGGCCGGCGGCCTGGGTGTCGTGGTTGCCGACCGCCAGCGTGTACGGCACACCGGCCGCCTCCAGCGGGCGCAACGCGGTACGCGCACGTTCGTACTGCACGTGCTCGGGCGTGTCGTAGTTGACCACGTCGCCGGCGTGCGTGACGAAACGCAGGTCGAGCGCGGTCCGCTGGTCGACCAGCCAGTCGACGCGCTGACGCAGCCGGGTGTCCGCCGCGCTGAGCACCTCCTCCTGGGTGTCCGGCACCACGGCGAAACCGAACGTGGTGTCGACCGGCGACGGCGGCTGCAGCCGGGCGTACGCCAGGTGCGCGTTGCGGTCGCACTCGCCCGTGTACCGGTCGTTGACCAGCTCGATTCGGATGTCGTAGCGGCCCTCGGCGAGCCGTGGGCCCACCGCGTAGCCGCCGTAGTCGGTGCCGCTGGTCAGCGTGACCTCGCCTAGCGGGCCGCTGCTCGTGCTCACCCGGACAGTCGGCCAGCCGTCGCAGTTCTCGCCGATCGCGCCGATCACCAGCCGGCCGGCGCCCCGCACCGTGGTGGTGGCGTAGCTGGCGTTGTGCCACAGGGTGGCGTGGGTGCCCGACGGCGGCTCCGGCGTACCGGTCGACGGCCGGATCGACCCGTTGACCACGGTGAACGGTGACGCCTCCCGCGCCGCGCCCGCCAGCGCGCCGGCCGCCAGCACCACCACCGCCATGATCACACGCCTGAACCGCATGGCCGCCCCTCCTCTGCCCACCTCCGGCCGATGCCGGACATCGGCATGCTAATGCAGACCGAACGGACATCCCGGGAACGCCAGGTGGGCGCGCGGTGACGGCGTGTCGTCAGCCGACGTCGACCCAGTCGAGGGTGCGGCGCACCGCCTTCTGCCAGCCGGCGTAACCGACCCCGCGCTGCTCCGACGACCAGGAAGGCTGCCAGCGCCGGCTCTCGTTCCAGTTCTCCCGTAGCTCGTCGGTGTCCCGCCAGAAGCCGACCGCCAGCCCGGCGGCGTAGGCCGTACCGAGGGCCGTGGTCTCGGCGACCACCGGCCGGCTGACCGGCACGCCGAGAATGTCCGCCTGCAACTGCATGCACAGGTCGTTGACCGTGACGCCGCCGTCGACCTTGAGGCACTCCAAGCGTACGCCGGAGTCCTGCGCCATAGCCTCGGCCACGTCCCGGCTCTGATAGCAGATCGCCTCCAGCGTGGCGCGGGCGATGTGCGCGTCGGTATTGTATCGGGACAGACCGACGATCGCTCCCCGGGCGTCGGAGCGCCAGTAGGGGGCGAACAGGCCGGAGAAGGCGGGCACGAAGTACACCCCGCCGTTGTCGGTGACCTGGCGGGCGAGATGCTCGCTCTGCCCGGCACTGCTGATGATCTTGAGCTGGTCGCGCAGCCACTGCACGGCCGAACCGGTGACCGCGATGGAGCCCTCCAGGGCGTACACCGGCGGTTGACCGGCGAACTGGTAGCACACGGTGGTGAGCAGCCCGGCCTTTGACCGGACGATCTCGGAGCCGGTGTTGAGCAGCATGAAGTTGCCCGTGCCGTAGGTGTTCTTCGCCTCGCCCGGCGCGAAGCAGACCTGCCCGACGGTCGCGGCCTGCTGGTCACCCAGATCGCCGGTGATCCGGACCGGGCCGGCGAACGGGCCGCCCGGCAGGGTGACCCCGTAGGCGTGCGGATCGGACGACGGGACGATCCGCGGCATCATCACACGTGGGATGTCGAAGAACGACAGCAGTTCGTCGTCCCAGTCCAGCGTCTCCAGGTCCATCAACATGGTGCGGCTGGCGTTGGTCGGATCGGTGACGTGGTCGCCACCGTCGCTGCCACCGGTGAGATTCCACAGCAGCCAGGTGTCGGTGTTGCCGAAGACCGCCTCGCCGCGTTCGGCGGCTTCCCGCACCCCGTCGACGTTCTCCAGAATCCACTGGATCTTGCCACCGGAGAAGTAGGTCGCCGGGGGCAGGCCCGCCCTACGCCGGATGACGTCGCCACGACCGTCGCGTTCCAGCCCCGAGGCGATCCGGTCGGTACGGGTGTCCTGCCAGACGATGGCGTTGTAGTAGGGGCGGCCGGTACGCCGGTTCCACACCACCGTCGTCTCCCGCTGGTTGGTGATGCCGAGCGCCGCCAGGTCGGACGCGGCCAGGCTGTGCGTGTTCAGGGCGGTACGGACGACGGTCTGGGTCCGGTCCCAGATCTCCAGGGGATTGTGCTCGACCCACCCGGCCCGGGGCAGAATCTGCTGGTGTTCGAGCTGGTGGCGGCCGACCTCGTTGCCGCCGTGGTCGAAAATCATGAAACGGGTGCTGGTGGTGCCCTGGTCCACGGCGCCGACGAAGTCAGCCATGCGGGGTCTCCTTGTCATGGTCGTCGGGTCGATCATCGCCGATCGGCGGCCCGATGTCCGCCACGGATGCCAGGGATACCGTGCCGACCGGCACCGGCTACCGTTGGCGGCTGCGCGGCTTCCGTCCCGCCCGCCAGCAGCCGTCATCCTCGACGGCGCAGACCGCCACCACCTGGAGCGCGCAAATGCGGTATGACCTTCGCGGCCGGACCATCCTGATCACCGGCGCGGCCCGAGGCATCGGCGCCCAACTCGCCCGGGCCGCCGCCACACGGGGCGCCCGGGTCGCCGTGGTCGGCTTGGAACCGGCGCTGCTGCGACAGCTCGCCACCGAACTGGACGGGCACTGGTACGAGTGCGACGTCACCGACCAGGCCGGGCTGGACGACGCGGTCGCCTCCACCGTGCAGCGGTACGGCGGCCTCGACGTGGTGGTCGCCAACGCCGGTATCGCCAATGTCGGCACCGTCGCCGGCGGGCCGGTCGACGCGCTTGCCCGCACCATCGAGGTGAACCTCACCGGCGCGGTCCGCACCGTCAGCGCTGCACTGCCGCAGGTGCTCGCCGCCCGGGGTCACGTGCTGATCGTGTCGTCGGCGGCAGCCTTCGCCGCCATGCCGGGGATGGCCGCGTACTGCGCGTCGAAGGCGGGTGTCGAGCAGTTCGGCAACGTGCTGCGGCTGGAGAACCGTCGGCGCGGGCTCACCGTCGGCACCGCCCACCCGACCTGGATCGACACCGACCTGGTCCGGGACATCCGCGACGACTTCGCCTCCTTCCGGGCCGCTCAGCGCAGGCTGCCCTGGCCACTGCACACCGTGGTCGATGTACAACGGTGCGCCGAGGCGCTGCTGCGCGGCATCGAGCGCCGCCGACGCAAGGTGTACGTGCCGCGCTCGATCGCCATGGTCCAGGCCATCCGGCCGGTGGTGAACAGCGGCTTCGCCGACGCGCTGATCACCCGCTTCGGGGGCGTCGAGCTGGCCGACCAGATGGAGGAGGAGGCACGTCGTCTCGGGCGTTCCTTCGGCCGGACATCGGTGGAGGGCGACCAGGCGTGACATGATCATGGCGACGGTGGGTGCGGGGCCGGCTCGGGCCTCACCGGCCCGGACCACCCGCGTGGCGGGGCCGCGACGACGAATCGTTGCTCCTCGGCAAAGGTCGCGGAAGTCGACGGACGACGTAACCTGCCTGCATGAGCATCCTCGGTCCGCCGGACGCCCGGGGCCCCGACGGCCCGTCTTCCGGTGGCGGCGAGGTGACCCCCCTGCTGTCCGAGGAGTTCACCGCCCAGACGGTGACCGCGCTGCGGCATTTGCTCGCCGCCCGGATCGCCGCCGCCGGTCTGACCGGCGACGTGGCCGAGGATCTCGTCCTGGCCGTTCACGAGCTGGTCACCAACGCCGTGCTGCACGGCGGGGGCCGCGGCCGGCTCGAGCTGTTCCAGCAGACCGGCCAACTCGTCTGCGAGGTGACCGATCACGGCCGCCGGCACGGCACCGACCTGGCGGTCCACCTACCGGCGACGAACACGCCGGGCGGACGGGGTCTCTGGCTCGCCCACCACCTGACCGGGGCGTTGACGCTCACCCGCCGGCACGACGGCATAACCGCGACCGTCACCGCCAGTTTGATCACGGAAGCGGGCGGCACGCCCGAGCGGCCCGACGTCGGCCCGCGCCGGCCGCCACACCCTGAGGCCCCGTGACGCAGAGGCCGGGGTGGTGCGGCGGCCGGGCCTGGCGTCAGCGGGCCTGGCGCTGCTGACAGGGCACGCAGAACCGGGCGTGCGGCAGGATGTCCAGCCGCTCCCACGGGATCGCCGTGCCGCACTTCTCGCAACTGCCGTAGCTGCCGGTGCTCAGCCGCCGCAGCGCCCCGGAGATCTGGTCGAGACTCTGCCGGGTGGCGGCGATCATCGCGGCATTGGTGTGCGCCTCCGCCGGATCGCCGGTGTCCGCGGTCAACTGGGTCAGCCGGGCCGCTTGTGTCTTGAACTCGTCGGTCAGCGTCACCTGGGGTTCGCTGAGCCACTGCTGGTCGTACGTGCCGGTGCCGGTACTCACCTTGGATCCTCCCGAAAAAGGAAAAGGGCCGAAGCTGTCCGCTTCGCCCCTGGCCGTCTCTGTCTGGTGGACGGCTCCGGAGGGCTCCGGCCGGCGGGGCGCGGCTGACTGTCACCGGTCGGCGTCAGAATCCAGCCCGACCGAGTCGCCGCGGCACCCGGGGCGGCCGGCGTCGTGGCGACGACGGTGCGGGCGGGCAACGCGGCGGTGGGCATCGGACCACCATAGGCGGACGCCCGCCGGAAACCAACGGCAATCCACCCAGGGCCGGCGAGGCCAAAGCAGAGTCGACAGTGCCGTCGGGTTCGGGTAGACCGGTGAGCGCCGCGACCTCGACGGAGCGACGGGGCGAGCGAACGCACCGCCGCCGAGGTGCTGCGTGGGACAGCCGGCCCGTTCAACCTCAGATCATTCTGAAAGCTGCCTGTTTGCCGCAGATCAGTATAAAGCCTTCTCAAAGGCACTAAGGCACTAAAGTTCGGCAGAGGAGGTGGTGCGATGTCGGCTGCGGTACGCGACTTCTTCGAGGGTCTCGCCAGCGGCGGCGGGCGGATGCTGCGCCAGGTTTCCGGCACCGTCCGCTTCGACCTGCGCTACCCCGAGCGAGTTGACCACTGGCTGGTCGCCATCGAGGAGGGCCGGATCGACGTGTCCCGAGGCGGCGCGGTCGACGCGGACACTGTGATCGACACCGACGAGGCGCTCTTCCTCCGGATGGCCCACGGCGAGGTCAAACCACTGCCGGCCTGGCTGCGCAACGACTTCACCGCCGACGGCGAGTTCCGCTTCGTGATCATGCTGGAGCGGCTGTTCGCGCCACCACCCGGAGCCCGCCACCCCCGGACAGTCGCCAGCCTGCAGGACCCGGCCGCGAATCCGGAGCCACGGTGAAGAAGCTGGTCCGCATCCTCGACGGCAACATCTTCGCACTCAGCGAGGACAACGGGGACATGACCTTCAGCCCCAGGAATCCGAGTGGCTTCTTCGCCTTCGACACCCGGTTCCTGTCCACCTGGCGGCTGAGTCTCGACGGCGAGCAGCTGCACCCGCTTGCCGTGCACGAGCCGAACTACTACCAGATCCGCTTCTTCCTGGTGCCCGGGCACCCGACCCACTACGTGGACGCGAAAGTCTCGGTGATCCGCGACCGGTGGATCGCCGACAGCGCCTTCACCGAACGTCTCACCCTGCTCAACCACAACGGTGGGTCGGTCGAGCATGTCCTGCGCATCGACGTCGACAGTGACTTCGCCCCCGTCTACAACGTGATCTGGCCGCTGGAATCGCCGAACCTACGTGGCTACCGGGAGGTGACAGAGGACTGCCTGCGGCTGGGCTACCGGCGGGACAAGTTCCACCGTGTCACCGACATCTCGACCAGTGAGCCGGCCGAGCTGGACGAGCGCGGGCTGACCTTCCGGGTCCGGCTGGACCGGCAGGGCAAATGGAGCACGACCCTCCAGGTCAAGGGCCTGGTGCTGCGCCCGGACGGGCACGACATCCGGGACCGGCTACGACAGCCACCGGGCCAGATCGGGGCCCCGTTACGCCACGACCTTCGCCAGTGGATCGACAACGCACCCCGGTTGCACTGCGACTGGGAGCCGTTGACCATGACATACCAGCGCGGGCTGGTCGACCTCGCCGGTCTGCGCTTCTCCCCACTGGCGCTGCCGCAGGAGACCATGCTCGCGGCGGGGCTGCCCTGGTCGGCCACCATCATCGGCCGGGACAACATACTCACCTGCTTCCAGACGCTGCCCTTCGTCCCCCGGCTGGCCGCCGCCACGCTGCGCCTGCTCGCCCTCGATCAGGGCACGGTCCTCGACGACTTCCGGGACGAGGAACCCGGCAAGATACTCAACGAGTTCCGGTACGGGGAGATGGCCGCCTTCGAACAGCGACCCCAGTCGCCGTACTTCGGCGGAGCGGACGTGACACCGCTGTTCCTGGTACTGCTGGACGAGTACGAGCGCTGGACCGGTGACGCCACCCTGGTCCGCGAGCTGGAGGAGGCGGGCCGCGCGGCGCTGCACTGGATCGACGAATACGGCGACCTGCGCGGTGACGGCTACCTCTGGTACCAACCGCGCAACGAGGAGAGCGGGGCGCAGAACCACTGCTGGAAGGACTCATTGGACGCGATCTGCTACCGCGACGGCCGGCTGCCCGGGCTACCGCGCGCCACCTGCGAGTTGCAGGGCTACGCGTACGACGCCAAGCGGCGCGCCGCCCGGCTGGCCCGCCAGTTCTGGGGCGACCCGGCGTACGCCGACCAGTTGGAGCGTGAGGCCGCCCGACTCAAGGAGCGGTTCAACCGGGACTTCTGGATCGCCGGCAGCCAATACTACGCGCTGGCGCTCGGCCCCGACGGTGACCAGGTCGACGCGCTGGCGTCGAACATGGGCCACCTGTTGTGGAGCGGGATCGTGGACGAGTCACTGGCCTCGGCGGTCGTCGCTCACCTGCTCGGGCCGCGGCTCTTCTCCGGCTGGGGGGTGCGGACGCTGGCGACCGGCCAGGCCCGCTACAACCCACTCGGCTACCACGTGGGCGCCGTGTGGCCGTTCGACAACTCGCTGATCGCCCTCGGGCTGCGGCGGTACGGCTTCGTCGAGCAGGCCGGGATCATCGCCGAGTCCATCATCGGGGCGGCCCCGCACTTCGCCGGTCGGATGCCGGAGGCCTTCGCCGGCTACGACCGGAAACTGACCCGCTCCCCGGTCCCGTACCCGGCGGCGAACAGCCCGCAGGCGTCCGCTACCGGCGCCACCTTCCTGCTGCTGCGCACCCTCCTCGGCCTGGAGCCGCTCGGTGAACATCTGGTGGTGCAACCGGGCATCCCGTCGCGCTTCGGCCGGATCGAGCTGCTCGACATCCCGGGGCGCTGGGGCCGCAAGGACGCGATCGGCAACGCCCGCGGCAGGACACGCTGAGGGAGTGCCTGTTCCGTGATCGACCGGGTCGTCCCGCCGCCCGGCAGCGCCGGCCGCCGGGTAGCGTGCTGGCCCATGACCGGCGTGGCGCACTCACACTGCTCGTACTGCGGCTCGGCCTATCCGGCGGCGGCCAGCTGGCCTCGGGCCTGCCCGACCTGCGGCGGCACCGTTTGGCGTAACCCGCTGCCGGTGGCGGTGGCGCTGCTGCCGGTGCGGACCGCCACCGGCCTCGGCGTGGTCGTCGTCCGGCGGGACATCGAGCCGGCGCGCGGGATGCTCGCGCTGCCCGGCGGCTTCATCGAGTACGGCGAGCAATGGCGGGACGCGCTGGTCCGCGAGCTACGCGAGGAGACCGGCCTACCCGCCGATCCCGCCAGCGCCGATCTGGTCGCGGTGCACAGCGCACCGGCCGGCGGCACCATAATGATCTTCGGATCGCTGCCGCCACGCCCCGCCGAGGCACTGCCGTCGTCGGCGCCGACGGCGGAGGCCACCGAGTGGCTGGTGCTGACCGAGCCAACCGAACTGGCGTTCTCCACCCACACCCAGGTACTGGCCGACTTCTTCGCCCGCCAGCAGGACTGAGCGGACCCGGGCGGACCCGATGAGGCGCAGCCCGCACCGGCACGGGATATCCTTCCCCGGATGGGCACCTCCCGTAGCGCCGAACCGACACTGATCGCCTCCAACCGCAAGGCCCGCCACCACTACACGGTCCTCAGGACCTACGAGGCAGGGATCGTGCTGGCTGGCACGGAGGTCAAGTCCCTACGCGAGGGCCGGGTATCGCTTGTGGACGCCTTCGCCCACGAACGCGACGGGGAGATCATGCTGTACGGGCTGCACATCGCGGAGTACGGCTACGGCACCTGGACCAACCACGCGCCCCGGCGCACCCGCAAGCTGCTGCTTCGCCGGGTGGAGATCGCCCGTCTCCTGGCACAGACCCGCGAGGGCGGCATCGCCCTGGTGCCGTTGTCGATGTACTTCGCCGGCGGCTGGGCGAAGGTCGAACTCGGTCTGGCCAGGGGCCGCCGGTCGTACGACAAACGGCAGGCGCTCGCCGAACGCGATGCCAACCAGGACATCGCCCGCGAGCTGGGCCGCCGGCTAAAGGGACAGTACGGGCGCGGCTGAGCCTGCCACCGCAGATTAGCGCGTTCGGGAGCGGATCGCGCCAGGCTGGTGACGGCCGGGGCGGCACCGGAGGGGTTCACGACGAGGTCGGCACGAGGCCGGCGCAGCGCGGATCCGGTGAACCGGACGGGCCGCGTGGCATCGTCCAGTCCAGGGCGGTGTCCTCCACCGGCCAGCCGGCCACATCAACCCGGCTCGTCGGCGTCCGCACGTCCCCGGAACACAACACCTGCCCCTGAACCGTGTTGTTGGGCAGGAACCGGACCACGCCGGAACGGTCCAGCACAATCGTCATCTTGTCGGTCACCGTCACCGCCTCACCCAGGACGATCTCCTGGGTGACCGGTTCGCCGACCTCGACGGCCACCGCCGGCAGCAGCGGCACCCGCAGGAACACCGCTCCCATCACCAGCGGCAACAGCGCGCCGGCCGTGTAGGTGAACGTGCGGGTCACCGTCGGGGCGATCCGGGCCGGCACCGGCCCGGTCAGCACCAGCGCGCCAGCCGGCGGGAGCGCCAGCAACACGGCGGTGGCCAGCTCACCGTGACCCACGGCTGCCCAGATGGCCGGGCCGAGCCAGGTGTAGCACGCCGCCGCGAGGACGACGGGCAGGATGACGCCGGTGACCGTCAGCAGCCGCGGCCGGTCCGGGAACCGGTTGCGGGTATGCAGGGCCACCAGCCACACCAGCAGCATCACCAGCACCGGCAGGAACCGTAGCTGCCAGGTGAGGGCGGCGAGGACGGCCGTCGCCACCAGCACCCAGTCCGGCGTACGAGAGGTGGCGTAGGCCAGTAGTGAACGCTCCGGGTCGAACCGGTCGGGTGCGCTGACCTGCAGCAGTCGGCCTAGCACGGCGGGCAGCAGCACCACCAGCGGCACCGCCCAGACCAGGGCGATGAGCAGTGCGCTGAGCAGCCCCAGTGGGCTGACGTACTGCACGAGCAGCAACATCGTCGACATGTCCTGCTGACTGAGCCGCCACAGCCGGAGCACCAGCAGCAGCACCGGAAAGGCAGGCAGCAGGGTCAGCAGCCACTGCTGCGCCTGGCGCGCCCCCGGGCGGCGGCGGGCGGCGGCCCCGGCCGTGGTCGGAACGGGTACGGCAGTGCGAACCTCTCCCACGGCCACTGCCGCACCTCCACCTCGTCCTCCGGCCATGGCTCCGGTTGCCGATCGACCGCGACCTGCTGCGGGTCGTTGTAGCGCTGCGCGGAGGCGAAGTACTTCTCGAAGGCCGCCCGCCACCGCTTGCCGTTGCGACCAATCCGCGACTCCTGTAAGGACAAATTGACCAGGTCTCGCATGGCCGGTTTGGTACCGGTGTTCACCCCCCACAGCTCGTCGCCGTCGGCGCCGAGGTCCGAGTGCCGCAACGGCTTGGGATCCGTCATCTCGTTCATCGGCGACGAGTCCGAACCTGGTGGACGGGGGGCAACGAAACCAGCCAGGATGGCCGCATCGCTGGTCACCGCGTCGACCTCACCGTCGTACAGCTCCTGGATGCACTCGCTGATCCGGTTGCGGCCGTGAGCCAGCGCGCCGGCCTCCTCCAGGTTCCGCTCCGCTGTCGAGGTCGCCAGGGTGCAGACGTTCCGCCCGGCGAGATCACGGAAGCTGGTCGGCGCGAGGTTGCTCTCGACCAGGGTGACCACTGACTGTTCGGTCTGCAGGTACGGCGCGGAGAAGATCACGCCCTGCTCGCGGCGCTGCTTGGTGACGCTGTAGGAGGCGACGACCAGATCGACGGTGACGAACCTGCCGTCGACGGTGCGCGCCTGCCGCCGGGCGCGGTCCTCACTCTCGATGGGCAGGAAGGTCACCCTGGAGGCGTCGAAGCCGAGATCCTCGGCGATCATGTAGGCGATCTCGATGTCGAAGCCCTCGAACGCGCCGTTCTGCAACCGCTGCGACACCCTGGGCTGGTCGTCCTTCACCCCGATGAGCAGTTCCTGCTTGCCGGTCAGCCCGGCCCGTTCGCGCAACTGCTCCCGGCTGGGCGGTCCGACGACGGCGACCACCCGGACCACCGCGACGACGAGGACCACCAGGAGCAGGAGCAGGGCGGCGAGGCGCAGCCGCCGACCCCGTCCCGTTCCGTCCGACCTGTCGGCCCGCTGCGGACGCGGGGCCTCGGTACCTTCACCAGACTCGCTCATCGACGCCCCCGTCCACCACTGACCGTGCGTGCTCCATTGTGGCCGACCACCCAAAAGGGTGACCCACAGTTACACAAGCGTTACCAAGCCATCCAGCCGGCAGGCCAGGTGCGCGCACATTCGCCAGGCGCGTCGGACACGTCGCCGAGTGAACCCGACCCTCAGCCGCCGAGTAGGTCCGCGTGGGCCGCGCGCAGGCGGACCAGCGCGGGATCGCCAGGTGCGGCCCGCTTGTCCAACTCGGCCCACACCTCGGCGAGCGCAGCGGCCACCCCGCGCAGCTCTGCGGCGTGCCGGCGACCACTCTGCGCACGCAGCGCCTCAAGGCGCCGGGCCCACCCAGCGGTGACCTCGGCGAGTCGCTCGGCGTCGGCACGGGCCTCGGCGACGGACCGGGCGGCGCCCGCCGGCACGATCGCGGCGACCGGTCGGGAGTCGCCGTCGCGGGTGACGACGGTGACCGTGTCGGTCAACTCCGCCATGGCGACGAGCTGGCTGAGTCGGGTACGCGCCTCGCGTAGGGGCAGCGAGCGCGCCGGGGCGTTTCGCGGGGTGAGTGCGGGGACAGCCATGAATACATCTTCGGTATCGGGTACGACACTTTCCGCTACCGTCCGCCCAGAAAGCCGCCCGTCAGCTCACGGAACGCTCCGGACATGAAGTCGTTCAACCCGGATTCCAGCTCTACGGGCGCCTCGACGATCTCCAACCCACCGAGGCACCCGCGCACCGCCGCGCCACTCAACGCGGCGGGTGGTCCCGGCGGGACGGGAACTGGGCACCGGGACGAGCGAGGGTGGACCGGGCCCGCAACCCGACCGGGTCGGGCGCCGTCATGTCGGCCGGCGCGGCGGCGGCCGGCGGCGGCAGGCGGGTGTCCAGGTACTCGACCCCGGCGCGGTCCTCGTCGGTCGGTGCGGCGAGCAGGGCGTAGACCAGCCCCACCACGCCGAAGATCACCAACAGTACGATCGGGATCAGCAGCGTACCCACCCCCGCGCCGGCGATGTCGCCGCGCTCCTCATGCAGGTGCACCGACAGGGCGCTCATTCCGGTGAAGTGCATGCCGTTGACCGCCACCCCCATGACCAACGCCGAACCGAAGATCGCCATGTCACGGCGGACGGTCACCGCGAGCCAGAGCGCGACGGTGGCCGCGACCACGGCGATCAACACCGACAGACCCACCCGGAGTCCGTCGTAGAACAGGTCCCCGTCCAGCCGCATCGCGGCCATGCCGCTGTAGTGCATCGCCGCCACCCCACTGCCGGTGAACAGGCCGCCAGCGAGGATACGCATCACCGAAAGCCGACCGGTGCCGACGATCGCCAGCCCGATACCGACCGCGAGCACCGCGAGCAACGCGCTGGCGACGGTGATCGGCACGTCGTACCGGATTCGGGAACCGGTCACGGCGAAGCCGAGCATCGCCATGAAATGCATCGTCCAGATGGCGGTGCCGCCGAGCGCCCAGGCCGCCAGCGTGCCCCACCAGAGCTTCTGCCCCGTGCTGGACGCCGCCCGGATCCGGCTGGCGCAGACCAGCCCGAGGATCGAGCCGAGCACCGACAGCGCGTAGCTGAGCGCCGGTGTGATCCAGCCGTACTCAAAATGATTGATGTCCGCCACAGTGGCTCCCCCCAGAGCTGCTACCGGCACGTAACCCACGTGCCGATGACATGATCCGGGACGTCTCCACCAGGCACAATACCGCCCCCCGGGGGATTGCGAGGGGTGGCGCTTCGGTAACTTAGCGGTGCGTCGATTCACCCTCCCTCAGCGCTGTCCGCGCCGCTCAACGGTACGCCAGGACCCCACGGTTGACGGCGCTGATCGCTTGCCGGGCGGTAGCCCGCAGCTCCGTCGAGGCTCCACCGGAGTCGGCCAACTGGCCGAGTAGGTCCACCACCTGCCGGGACCACCGGACGAAATCTCCGGCCGGCATCTCGCCATCCAACTCGTGCCCGCTGGCCAGCACCTTCGCCAATGCCTCACCCCTGGCCCAGCGGTACACCGGCCAGGCGAAGCCGAGGTCAGGTTCGCGGGTGACGGTCAGGCCCCGTGACGCCTCGTCGGACTCGATCTCGCTCCACAGCTTCAGCGTCGTGTCGACCGCCTCAGCGACCGCGCCACGGGGCAACGAGGCCTGCTCGTCGACGTCACGACGTGCCTCGAAAACCACCACGGAGACCGCCGCGGCCAACTCGGCCGGCGACAGCCCGTCCCAGACGCCGCGACGCAGGCACTCCGCCACGAGCAGGTCCGCCTCCGTCCAGATCCGCCCGAGCGTCCGCCCGGCATCGGTCACCCCGCCCCCGGCGGTGAGGTAGCCACGCGAGGTGAGCAGAGCGACGATCAGATCGAACGTGCGCGCCAGCGACCCCGTCCGGCCGGCGACCCGTTGGCGCAGCTCCTCGGTGTCGCGCTCCAACCGCCGGCGGCGCTCCGCCCACCGAGCGTGCTCCTCCCGTTCCGGACAGGCGTGGCAGGGGTGCCGGCGCAGTTCGGCACGGAACTGGGTCAGCTGGTGATCCTCCCCGGACTGCCGGGAACGGGCACCACGGCGTGAGTGCCGGTCCAGGCCGGTTCCGCTGACCGCGGCGGCGAGATCCCGACGGTCCCCCGGGGAACGAGGATTGAAGTGCTTCGGCACCCGGATACGGGCCAGCACCTCGGCGGGCGCGGTGAAGTCGCCTGGGGTGATCCGGCCGGCCCACCGGTCCTGGGTGAGCACGAGCGGACGCGGTTCCCCGAAGCCACCGGTGGCGGGGTCGAGCACCACTGCCAGACCGGCACGGCGCCCGGACGGCACCCGGATCACGTCACCAATCCGCAGCCGTTCCAACGACGTCACCGCCGCCGCCCGCCGCTGACTCTGCCCCTGTCGGGCGATGGCCCGCTCCCGGTCGGCGATGGCCACCCGCAGCGCGAAGTACTCGTCGAAGTCGCCGTGGTGACAGTCGGCCTCCGCGCCGTACGCCTCAAGGGTGTCGGTGTTGCGCTGCACCTGCCGGGCCAGGCCGACCACCGACCGGTCCGCCTGGAACTGCGCGAACGACGACTCCAGCAGCGCTCGGGCCGGTTCCGCGCCGACGCTGCCGACCAGGTTCACCGCCATGTTGTACGAAGGCCGGAAGCTGGAGCGCAGCGGATATGTGCGGGTGGAGGCCAAGCCGGCCACGTGCCGCGGGTCGGTCTCCGGGGACCACACCACCACGGCGTGCCCCTCGACGTCGATGCCCCGACGACCGGCCCGCCCGGTGAGCTGGGTGTACTCCCCCGGCGTCAGGTCGACGTGCGCCTCGCCGTTGTACTTGACGAGCCGTTCCAGCACCACGCAGCGGGCCGGCATGTTGATGCCCAGAGCAAGGGTCTCGGTGGCGAAGACCGCCTTGACCAGCCCGCGGACGAACAACTCCTCGACGACCTCCTTGAAGGCCGGCAGCATCCCCGCGTGGTGGGCGGCAAGACCACGTTCCAGCCCGTCGAGCCACCCCCAGTAGCCCAGCACGGACAGGTCCTCGCCGGGAATCGCCGTCACCCGGGCCTCCACGACCCGACGGATCTCCGCGCGCTCCTCCGGCGAGGTGAGCCGGAGCCCGGCGGCCAGGCACTGCTGCACCGCGGCATCGCAGCCGGCCCGGCTGAAAATGAACAGGATCGCCGGCAACAGGCCCTCACGGTCCAGCCGATCCACGATGTCCGGCCGGATCGGCCCCCGCCAGCGCGGCCCTCGACGACCGGCGCCCGGCCCGGCCGAACGCCCCTCACCCAGGTCGAGCCGGCGCGCCGTATCCCGGGTGTAGCGCAACAACTCTGGATGCACGTCGTGCTTGCGCGCCGCAGCGGCGTCGTGGAACAGGTCGAACATCCGCTTGCCGACCAGCATGTGCTGCCACAGCGGCACCGGCCGGTGCTCGCTGACCACCACCGTCGTCTCGCCCCGCACAGTGATCAACCAGTCGGCGAACTCCTCGGCGTTGGAGACCGTCGCCGACAGCGACACCAGGGTCACCGAGTCGGGCAGGTGGATGATGACCTCCTCCCACACCCCGCCGCGGAACCGGTCGGCCAGGTAGTGGACCTCGTCCATCACCACGTACGCCAGGCCCTCAAGGGTGGCCGAGCCGGCGTAGAGCATGTTGCGCAGCACCTCGGTGGTCATCACCACCACCGGGGCGTCGCCGTTGATGGCGTTGTCGCCGGTGAGCAGACCCACCTGCTCGGCGCCGTAGCGGACGACCAGGTCGTGATACTTCTGGTTCGACAATGCCTTGATCGGCGTGGTGTAGAAGCACTTGCGTCGGACGCCGTCGGTCGGTGCCGGCTCCCCGGGGGTGCCGCGCAGCGCCAGGTGTACGGCGAACTCACCGACCACGGTCTTGCCGGCTCCGGTGGGCGCGCACACCAGCACGCCGCTACCACGCTCCAGGGCCTGACACGACTCCCGCTGGAAGTCGTCGAGGTCGAACCCGAGGTCCGAGGTGAATTCTTCCAGCGCCGGGAACTGCGCGGCCTGGGCGGCCCGGCGGCGCGCCGTGGCGTACCGCTCGGCGGGACTCGACATGCTGCCAAGATTAGTGCGTGCCCCCGACGGGCATCCGGCAAGGCCGTCCGGCAGCCCGGTCGGAGCGGGTCGGTAGGGTGCACGACGTGCCGGATCATGCCGAATCGACCCAGGACGCACCTCAGCCCACCGAGGCCACCCGACGGGGCGCGTCCCGGCGGCCGGTCAAGGCGGTGCTGCTCGACTTCCACGGCACGTTGGCCCAGGTGGAGGAGCCCAGGCAGTGGGTGCTGGGCGCCGCGGCGGCATGTGGGGTCGAGCTGGACCGGATGCGCGCCACCGGACTCGCCGACCGGCTGCTGACCGCGGGTCGGGCCGGTGGGCCGCTGCCCGCCCGGGTGCCGCCCCACCTGGCCGAGTTGTGGGCCGACCGGGATCTCTACGAGCACGCCCACCGGGGCGCGTACACCGGGCTGGCCGCTACGGTCGACGCGAACATCGACGGCCTCGCCGAGGCGCTCTACGAGCGGTTGCTGGTGCCAGCGGGTTGGGTGCCCTACCCCGACACCGCGCCGACCCTCGCCGCTCTACGTGCGACCGGCGTACGGACCGCCGTGGTCAGCAACATCGGCTTCGACATCCGGCCCCTCTTCGACGCCTGGGGCCTGGCCGACCTGGTCGACACCCACGTGCTGTCGTACGAGGTGGGCCGCTGCAAGCCGGACCCGGCAATCTTCTGGCGGGCCTGCGGACTGCTCGGCGTCGACCCGGAGGCGACGCTGATGGTGGGCGACAGCGCGGCCGACGCGGGAGCCGTCGCGGCCGGCTGCGCGGCGCTCGTCCTACCGGCCGCGGACCCGGGCCAGCCCAACGGCCTCGGCTCCGTCCTGGACCTGACCCGCCCCTGACACCCAGCCCCGGTCCCGCCGCCACCCGCTACCGACCACACGGTCCAGCGCCTCGGACGGCCCGGCGATCCTGGCACGGGGTCGCCCTCTGAAGGCCGTTCCGTACCAAGATTCAGCGCCCCGTCAGCGCAGCAGGTGTAGGGCCCGGGGGATCGCGGTGACTGTCACGGGAAGGCCGAGGGAACGCTCGCCGTCAGCGTAGGTGGTGATGCCCTCGGCAACGAGGGTGACCGTGCGTGCCCGGTAGGTGTACACCAGAGGGTGCGCCACGTGGGTGCCGGCGTAGATGCGCGGCTTCACCCGGATCAGCGTGCGCCGGTCGAAGCGACCACCGACGACCACGTCGAGCAGGCCGTCGGTCGGGTCCGCCGCCGGGCAGATCCGCATCCCGCCGCCGTAGCTGGCCCCGTTGCCGACCGCCACCAGGACCGCGTCGACATCGACGCGCTCGCCGTCCAGGGTGAGGGTGTAGCGGCGTGGACGTAGCCGGGCCAACTCCACCAGGATGGCCAGGTCGTAACGGCGGGAGCCACGCGGCCAGCGCATCCGGTTCGCCCGCTCGTTGACGATGGCGTCGAAGCCGGCCGCGAGGACCGCACCGTACCAGCGGGCAGTCCCGTCCGTCTGGGTCATCCGGGCCAGGTCGACCGGCCTGGTGTGCCCCTCGCGCAGCGCCGCCGCGATGACGTCCACCGCCGCGCGTGGATCGGTCGGATAGCCGGTCTCGACGGCGAAGTCGTTGCCGGTGCCGGCCGGGATCGGACCGAACGGGACCGAGGTGCCGGCGACGGCCTGCATCGCCCGGTGCACCGTGCCGTCGCCACCCACCGCGACCAGCGCGCCGGCTCCCTCGGCGACGGCGGCATAGCAGGCCGACTCGGCCTCGGTGGCGGTGCCGGCGCGCAACAGCCGCACCGGTCGACCGGCCACCGAGAGCCGGTCCAGCAGGTCCGGCAGCAGTCTGCGGTGCCGGCCGCGCCCCGCGGTCGGATTGGCCAACACCGCGATCGGCCCGTCGGGGATCGAGTTGTGATCGTCAGCGGTCACGGCGTGCACCGTACCGCCACGGTCGACACCACAGAAGCTGTCCACGTCAGCCACTCCGAGCGTCGTGCCGGCCCGCACCTGGGGTGCGGGCCGGCACGACGGGGTCAGGTCACGTCGTCGTAGCGCTGCTCGATCGGCCGGGGCCGGGCCACCGGCTCGGGGGCCTCCACCGGGGCGACCGAGCCGACGGGCCCGCCCGCCTCCACCGGATCGCGGTCGTCCTCCAACGGGGAAATCTCGTCGTCGTCGATGCCGGCGTAGATTTCCTTGCCGCGTCCCCGGCGCTTGTCGTTGAGGAACGCGACGCCGACGGCGGCGAAGTAGAGCGCGCACAGGCACAGCGCCAGCGCGGTCATGCCGAACGGGTCAGGCGTGGGGGTCACCACCGCGGCGAAGGCGAAGAAGGCGAAGACGGCGATGCGCCACCAGCCGAGCAGCCGCTTGGCGCTGGCGATGCCGACGAAGTTGAGCATCAGCACGATCAGCGGGAACTCGAACGCCACCCCGAACATCAGGATCAGGTTGGTGATGAACGAGATGTACCGGGTGATGTCGAGGGTCGTGTTGATGTCGTCGCCCGAGACCTGGAGCAGAAATTCCAGGCCCTTGGCGGCGACGAAGTACGCCAGCACCGCGCCGGCCGCGAACAGCGGTGCCGCCAGGGCGGTGAAGGCGTACGCATACCGCCGCTCGTTGCGGTGCAGGCCCGGCGCGATGAAGGCCCAGAGTTGGTAGAGCCAGATCGGTGCGGCGAGGATCAGCCCGACCCAGAGGCCGATCTTCAGGTTGAGCAGGAACAGGTCCGCCGGGCCGAGCTGGACGAAGTTGCATCGACCGTTGGCGAGCAGACTGCCCGGCAACTGGCAGTACGGCTCGGAGAGCAGCTCACGGACCGGACCGGCCAGCCAGATGCCGATACCGAAGCCGACCAGGATGGCCAGCGACGCCTTGAACAGCCGGTTGCGCAGTTCCCGGACATGTTCGACGAGGGTCATCGAACCGTCGGCGGCCCGCTCGAAACTGGTCGGTCCGCGCTTGCGGAGTCCGAAGGCCACGATTACCGGCCCCGCCGATCAGTTCTCGCGGACGCGCTGCACCGGGTCGCCGACCGGCTGCTGCACGGTGCCCTGGTACGGCTGCTGCTGCGGCGCCTGCTGCGACGGGTACGGCTGGTAGCCGGCCTGCGCGTCGGCCTTGCCGGCAAGGTCGCGGTCGTCGTCGGCAAGGCTCTTGGTCTCGGCCTTGATGATTCGCAGGGAACGGCCGAGGGAACGGGCGGCGTCGGGGAGCCGCTTCGCGCCGAAGAGCAGGATCAGCACGACCACGAGTACGGCGATGTGCCAGGGCCTGAGGGCACCCATGTGAAGCTCCAGTCGCTCTGTTTCGATGGGGGTGATGCCGCAGCCCATCGTACGTGCGTCGAAGGCTGTTGCCACCCGCCCGGGAGGTGGTGGTTGGTCCGACGGGTGAAGTCTCGACCAACCGTGAGTGTCCCGTCAACCGGGCAGCTGAATGATACTGCGCAAAATCGGGCCGCAACGCGCAAAAGAGCGCACGAGGCGACCAGCCTCGCGCGGCGCTCAGTCGCCGCGACGCGACCGGATCAGGACGAGCCGCTGCCGGGTGGTCTCCAGCCGACTCTGCAACCCCTCGGCACGCTGCTCAAGGCTCTCCGCCGCCACGCCCAGCGACGCCGCCTCGTCGGCACGTCGCTGCAACTTCACCACCGCCCGACGCAGCTCGGGCAGCCGCGCCAGCACGGGCCGCACGGTCAGAGCGAGCACCACCAACGGCACCAGCACCAGCGCGAGCACGATCCACTTCAGCACGGCCGCCAGCCTACTGCCTGCCGCCCGCCACCGCCGGGTCGACGCCGACCGGCGTCGGAGTCGCGTACGCCTCCAGGGCCGCCACCGCCGTGTCACGGACCTGCTCGGCCAACTCCATGGGAGCGACGACGGCGACGTCCGGACCCAGACCGAGCACGAACCGGCGGGCCCAGCCGAGGTCGGTGACCCGCATCGAGACCACCCACCGCTCGCCGTCGGACTCGACCCGTTCACACGGGTAGTACTCGGTGATCCACCGTTCGCCCCGGCCGATCCGCAACGTGATCAACGGCAGGTCGGGTGACGCCCGGAACGCCCCCTCGCTCAGGTCCTGCGGGCGGGCCTGCGGCGGCACCACAGCGGGCTCAGCCAGTTCGGCGACAGCGTCGATCCGGTCGGCCCGGAACAGCCGCACCGCTTCGGCCCGCCGACACCACGCCTCCACATATGACCGGCCACCGACCATCAGTACCCGCAGCGGGTCGATGACCCGCTCGGTGGTCTCGTCCCGGGCGGCGGTGTAGTAGGTGATCCGCAGCGCGCGTCCACCCTCCACCGCGGCACGCAACTGCGCCACCCGTCCCGCGTCGCCGGGCAGCCGAACCTCCACCGGCGCGGCGACCAGATCACCGGCCGCGTCCTCGATCTTGGCTAGGGCCCGCTCGACGGCCTCCCGGTTGGCCACCCCGGGTGTCTCGGCCAGCATCCGCAGCGCCACTACCAGCGCGAGCGCCTCATCCGGAGTGAGCCGCAGCGGCCGGTCGATGCCGGCGTCGTAGGTGATGGTCACCCGGTCGCCGTCGAAGGCCATGTCGATCAGATCACCCGGCCCGTACCCCGGCAGGCCGCACACCCACAGCAGCTCCAGATCCTCCCGCAGCTGCCGCTCGGTGACGCCCAGGTCGCCGGCCGCCTCAGCGATCTCGATGCCCGGCCGGGCGAGCAGGTAGGGCACCAGATTCAGCAGCCGGGCCAGCCGGTCAGCGGACGTGCGCGACCCGCCCCGCACCACCGGCCGCAGGCCCCCACTCGCACTCACCGGGTCACCGCCACTGCCGTGTCGTGCCGGGCGGCGATCTCCTTGAGCCGCTGGATGACCGCCTCGCGGACCTCCGGCGGATCAAGGACACACACGTCGGGGCCGTAGCCGACCAGATGTCCGGCGAGGGACTCCGCCTCGGCGTACGGCAGGACCAGCCGGTCGGCCGCCGCCCCGGCGACGACCTCCACCGCCCAACGGCGCAACCCGACGGCTCGTCCCGGGCTGACCAGCACGGTCGCCCGGCCGGGACGCTCGATCGGGCCCGACCAACGCGCCACGTGGCTGATCAGATCGACCCCGGCCGGCGGCTGGTACGCCGCCGGCTCGCCGGCGGCCCGGACCGTGCCGACCACTCGGGACAGCCGGAAACATCGGGTGGCGTCGCGCTCCAGGTCGTGGCCGACGACGTACCACCGGCCACGCCAGCAGACGACGCCCCACGGTTGCAGCCGACGGCGGTCGGGCGCGTCGCGGTCGGGCACCCGGTAGTCGAAGCGAACCTCGCGCCGGTCCCGTGCGGCGGCGGCCAGCGGGGCGAACGCCGGGTCGACCGTGACCATCGGTTCCAGCCCCAGGGTGGCCTGTGGATCAACGTCGACGCCGGCGGCGCGCAGCTTGGCCAACCCGGATGACGCGGCGGCGGCCAGGCCGGCGTGCTGCCAGAGCCGGGCGGCGATGCCGACCGCAGCGGCCTCGTCAGGCTTGAGGGGGATGTCGGGCAACGCGTACTCGCGACGGGCGATCCGGTACCCGGGCTCCGCGTCGAACGCGCTCGCCGTCCCGGTCTCCAGCGGTACGCCCAGCTCACGCAGCTCGGCCTTGTCCCGTTCGAACTTGCGCTGGAAAGCCTCGTGCTCACGGGCCTCGTCCGGCTCGTGCTCGTAACCGGGCACGGTCGCGGCAATCTGCGCGGCGGTCAGGAACCGCCGCGTAGACAGGAGGCAGATCACCAGGTTGACCAGGCGTTCGGTGCGGCTGCGCGACACCCCGTAGACGCTAGCAGCCCCCCAGCTTGGACACGCACCCGCGCACCGCGCCGTCGGCGGGCAAGGGACCCTTCCTAACGCCTGAGGTAGAGCACGGGCCCTTCCGGACAGCGGCGCCTTCCCAACAGCTGCGCCAGGTACACCCACGATCGGCGCGCACCCCGCCGTCCGCGGGGCGGCTCGCCGGGCGCTAGCGTGCGGGGCATGGTGCGGTGGCGGGCAGGAACGGTGACGGCGCTGCGGCGCGGCTGGACCGGGGCGGTCGAGCTGGACGTCGAGGTGGCCGGCGACATGATGCGGGCGCTCGCCTACCCGGCCCTGGTCGGCTACCCCGAGGTCGGCGACCGGGTGCTACTCAATGCCGGCGCGCTGCTGATGGGTCTGGGCACCGGCGGGTACGCCCTGGTCGTGGCGTTGCCCGACCGGCTCCCGCCGGACCCGCCCGAGGCGATCGACTCACGCGACGCGGGCCACCTGGTGAAGGCCCGCTACACCCCGCTGCAGCCGATCCTGCTCGGCGTCGACGAGGAGGCCTCGCCGCACCACGAGACGCTGGCCGACGCGACGGACCTGGCCGGGCTACCGGTGGTCACCGCCGACCTGCACTCCGCGCTGCCGGCGATCCTGGCCGGTGTCCGCGCCGACGCACCGCCCGCCCGGGTGGCCTACCTACTCACCGACGGCGGGGCGCTGCCCGCCTGGTTCTCCCGCACCCTCGCCGGGCTGCGCGACGAACTGGTGGGCACGATCAGCGTCGGGCAGACCTTCGGCGGCGACCTGGAGGCGTCCACGCTGTACAGCGGGTTGCTCGCCGCCCGACACGTGCTCGGTGCCGACGTGGCGGTGGTGGCCCAGGGGCCCGGTAACCTCGGCACCGGTACCCCTTGGGGCTTCTCCGGTGTGGCCGTCGGCGAAGCGGTGAACGCCGTCGCCACGCTGGGCGGCCAGCCGATCGGCTCGCTGCGGATCTCCGCTGCCGATCCACGGCCCCGGCACCGTGGCGTTTCGCACCACAGCCTCACCGCGTACGGCCGGGTGGCGCTGGCCAGCGCGGAGCTGGTGGTGCCCGACGGCCTGGAGCCGGCACTGGCCACCGAGGTCGAGACCGCACTGGCGCCACTCGCCGCGCGGCACCGCGTGCTGCGGGTGGACACCACGGGACTCGACGAGGCGCTGCGTCGCAGTCCGGTCCCGCTGTCGACGATGGGCCGCGGGCTGGACGCCGACCACGCCTACTTTCTGGCCGCCGCCGCTGCCGGCCGGCATGCCGGCCAACTCGCGCGGCAGTGACCGACGCGAGTCGGCTCGCGGGACAGACCGGAGCGACCAGGCTTACGCGAAAACGACAAGCGCGAGCCAGGCGCCGACGATCAGCGCCAGCACCAGCGCCAACACCCAGGTGGGGACGGTGTACTCGCCACGCCGGTTGCGTTCGACCTCGGCGCGGACCTTCTCGCGGCGGCGTTCGAGCCAGCCCTGTCGATCGGCACCCTGGCCGGGAGGTTCGGGAGGAATCACGACGGGCCAGCCTACCCGGCCCGCCGACGCCGAGCGGGCAGGGCGTGGGCGAAGCGCGACCTACCTCGCGACCCGACCCACGCCCTCGGCTCACATGCTGGCGATCAGCCGCTCCACCCGCTCGTCGTACGCCCGGAACGGGTCCTTGCACAGCACGGTGCGCTGCGCCTGGTCGTTGAGCTTCAGGTGCACCCAGTCGACGGTGAAGTCCCGCCGCTTCTCCTGGGCGTGCCGGATGAACTCCCCGCGCAGCCGGGCCCGGGTGGTCTGCGGCGGCGTCTCCTTGGCCTCGAAGATCTCCGGGTCGGTGGCCACCCGATCCACGTCCCCCCGCCGTTCCAGCAGCGCGTACAGCCCGCGGCCCCGGCGCACGTCGTGATAGGCCAGATCCATCTGCGCCACCCGGGGGTGGGACAGCGGCAGGTCGTGCTTGCGCTGGTAGCGCTCGATCAACCGCAGCTTGGTCACCCAGTCGATCTCCCGGGACACCGGCTCCAGGTCGCCGGTCTCCACCGCGCGCAACACCCGGCCCCACAGCTCGACCACCCGCTTGGCGGTCTGGTCGCCGCCACGCCGCTCGACGAACTCGATCGCCTTGGTGAGGTACTCCTGCTGGATGTCCAGGGCACTGACCTCCTTACCCGAGGCCAGCCGCACCTTCCGCCGGCCGGTGATGTCGTGCGACACCTCCCGGATGGCCCGGATCGGGTTCTCCAGGGTCAGGTCGCGCATCACCACCCCCGCCTCGATCATCCGCAGCACGATGTCGGCCGTGCCGACCTTGAGCAGCGTGGTGACCTCGTTCATGTTGGAGTCACCGACGATGACGTGCAGCCGGCGGTAGCGCTCCGCGTCGGCGTGCGGCTCGTCCCGGGTGTTGATGATCGGGCGGCTGCGGGTGGTGGCCGAGGAGACCCCCTCCCAGATGTGCTCGGCCCGCTGGGACAGGCAGTAGACCGCGCCGCGCGGCGTCTGCAACACCTTGCCCGCGCCGCAGATCAACTGCCGGGTGACGAGGAACGGGATCAGAACGTCGGCGAGCCGGCCGAACTCGCCGTGCCGGGACACCAGATAGTTCTCGTGGCAGCCGTAGGAGTTACCGGCCGAGTCGGTGTTGTTCTTGAACAGGTAGATCTCGCCGGCGATCCCCTCGTCGTGCAGCCGTTTCTCCGCGTCGATGAGCAGCCCTTCCAGGATCCGCTCGCCGGCCCGGTCGTGAGCGACCAGGTCGACGACAGAGTCGCACTCGGGGGTGGCGTACTCGGGATGCGAGCCGACGTCCAGGTACAGCCGTGCGCCGTTGCGCAGAAAGACGTTGCTCGACCTACCCCAGGACACCACCCGGCGGAAGAGGTACCGGGCCACCTCGTCAGGGGACAGCCGCCGCTGCCCGCGATACGTGCAGGTGACGCCGTACTCAGTCTCCAGACCGAAGATTCGCCGCTCCATGATGAGACATTAGCCGTACCGGGGCCCTGTTCGTCACTGTCGCGGCACGTGACCGTGTCGGGCGTACCGGATCACGGCACGGCGCGGAGCCCCGAGGCGTGCTCCTGGCACCGGTCGTACTCGGGCAGCAGCCCCGCCCTGCGGACCTGAGCCAGGCTCGGCGCGGCGGCGTCGCGGGCGGACAGCTGCGGCGAGCCGGTCGGCCAACCGATGCCCAACTCCTCGTCCAGCGGGTGCACCGTGTGCTCGGCCGCCGGGTTGTAGGTCGTCGAGCAGAGATAGGTGAGGACGGCGTCGTCGGTCAACGCGCAGAAACCGTGCCCGAGCCCTTCGGCGAGGTAGACCGCCCGCCGCTCCACCTCGTCCAGGCGTACGCCCTCCCACCGGCCGAAGGTGGGCGAGCCGGCCCGCAGGTCGACCACCACGTCGAGGACCGCGCCGCGGACGCAGGTGACGTACTTCGCCTGTCCCGGTGGTACGTCGGCGAAGTGGACGCCGCGCACGACGTCGCGGGCCGAGACGGAGAGGTTGCCCTGGGCCAGCCGCAGCGGATGCCCGACCGCCTCGGCCAGCCGGTCGAAGCGGTACCACTCCAGAAACAGCCCGCGCGGGTCACCGTGCTGCTGCGGGGTGACCTCCCAGGCGCCCTCGATGCTCAGCGGTCGCAGTTTCACCGGTCGACCCCCGGCCCGCCGAGCTCGCCGGCCAACTCCTCGCGCCCACCGGCGAGCAGGTCGAGCAGGTAGTCGCCGTAGCCGCTCTTGGCCAGTGGCTCAGCGAGGAGGCGCAGCTGCGTGTCGTCGATCAGCCCGGCCCGCCAGGCCACCTCCTCGACGCAGCCGATCTTCATGCCCTGCCGCTCCTCGATCACCCGGACGAACTCGGCGGCCTGCATCAGCGAGGTGAACGTGCCGGTGTCCAGCCAGGCGGTCCCCCGATCCAGCACGGTGACCGACAGTTCGTCACGGCCACGGTACGCCTCGTTCACCGCGGTTATCTCCAACTCGCCCCGGGCGCTGGGCCTCAGCGCCCGGGCGATCTCGACCACCCGGTTGTCGTAAAAGTACAGGCCGGGCACGGCGTACCGGGACTTCGGCTGTCTTGGCTTCTCCTCGATCGACAGCACCCGGCCGTCGGGGTCGAAGTGCACCACGCCGTAGTCCTGCGGGTTGGCCACCGGATAGGCGAAGATTCGCCCGCCGGTCGGGTCGCCCGACGCGGCCAGCTGCTGCCCCAGGCCCACCCCGTGGAAGATGTTGTCCCCCAGGATCAGCGCCACCGCCTCGTCGCCGATGAAGTCCGCGCCGAGCACGAACGCCTGGGCGATACCCTCCGGCCGGGGCTGGGCGACATACGCCAGCCGGAGCCCGTACTGGGTGCCGTCGCCGAGCAGGCGCCGGAACTGGTGCTGCTCCTCCGGCGTGGTGATCACCAGGATATCGCGAACCCCGGCCATCACCAGGGTGGAGAGCGGATAGTAGATCATCGGCTTGTCGAAGACCGGCATCAGCTGCTTCGACACCGCCCGGGTGATGGGCCACAGCCGGGATCCGGTGCCACCGGCAAGCAAGATTCCACGCACCCCGGGGAGGGTACCGGTATCCGACAACACCGCCGCGCGTCGTCTGCACCGCGGCGGTGGACTTTACGCGTAGACTTTCGGATCCGTGAGGATCCTGGTCACCGGCGGAGCCGGGTTCATCGGTTCGGAGTACGTCCGTATGCTGCTCGGCGCACCTGGCGGCAGCGCCGAGGGGGTACCGGCGCTGGAACCCGCCACGGTGACGGTGCTCGACGCGCTCACCTACTCCGGGAACCTGAGCAACCTCGACCCGGTCCGCGACGACCCACGACTACGGTTCCTCCAAGGCGACATCCGCGACCACGGCACCGTCCACGACGCCGTCGCCGGACAGGACGTGATCGTGCACTTCGCCGCCGAGTCCCACGTCGACCGGTCCATCAGCGGCGCCGCGCCCTTCGTCACCACCAACGTGCTGGGCACCCAAGCCCTGCTCGACGCCGCCCTGCACCACCGCGTCACCCGATTCGTGCATGTCTCCACCGACGAGGTCTACGGCTCCATCGACACCGGCTCCTGGACCGAAGACTGGCCACTGACCCCCAACTCCCCCTACTCGGCGTCCAAGGCCGGCTCCGACCTGCTCGCCCTGGCCTACCACCGCACCCACGGCCTGGACGTCGTCGTGACCCGCTGCTCCAACAACTACGGCCCCTACCAGTACCCAGAGAAACTCATCCCGCTGTTCGTCACCAACCTCCTCGACGGGCACACCGTCCCCCTCTACGGCGACGGCGGCAACATCCGCGACTGGCTCCACGTCCACGACCACTGCCGCGGTATCGCTCTCGTGCAGATGAAGGGCCGCGCCGGCGAGGTCTACCACATCGGCGGCGGCACCGAACTCACCAACACCGAACTCACCGGCCGGCTCCTCGACGCCTGCGACGCCGGATGGGACCGGGTCGTACCAGTGCCCGACCGCAAGGGCCACGACCGTCGCTACTCCCTCGACATCTCCAAGATCAACAAGGAGTTGGGGTACGCCCCGAGCATCACCCTCAACGCCGGCCTCAGCGAGACGGTCGACTGGTACCGCGACAACCGCGCCTGGTGGGAGCCCCTGAGGACGGCGGCCCGATGAGGGTCCTGGTGACCGGGGCCGGCGGGATGCTCGGACGGGACCTCGTCGGCCTGCTCGCCAACCAACCGGAACACAAGGTGACGGCCGCCACCCGAAACGAACTCGACATCACCGACGCCGCCGCCGCGCACGACGCCGTCGTCGGGCACGACATCGTGGTCAACGCCGCGGCGTGGACCGACGTCGACGCCGCCGAGCAGGACGAGCCGGCCGCCACCACCGTCAACGGCGCCGCCGTCGGCCACCTCGCCACCGCCTGCGCCAGGCACGGCACCCGGCTGCTGCAGATCTCCACCGACTACGTCCTCCCCGGCGACGCCACCGTGCCCTACCGCGAGGACGCACCGACCTCCCCGGTCAACGCGTACGGCCGGAGCAAGCTCACCGGGGAACGGGCCGTGACCCGGCTGCTACCCGACGCCGGGTACGTGGTGCGCACCGCGTGGCTCTACGGCGCCCACGGCCACAACTTCGTCAGCACCATGCTGCGCCTGGCCGACCAGCGCGAAACCCTCGACGTGGTCGACGACCAGCGCGGGCAACCCACCTGGTCCGGCGCGCTGGCCCGCCAACTGGTCGCGCTCGCCGAGGCGGCTCTGGCCGGGCGGGCCGCCCCCGGCGTCTACCACGGCACCTGCGCCGGCGAGACCACCTGGTACGGCCTGGCCCGCGCGGTGCTCGCGCTGCACGGACTCGACCCGGAACGGGTCAGACCCACCAGCAGCGCCCGGTTCCGGCGAACCGCCGCCAGGCCGGCGTACAGCGTATTGGGGCACGACCGATGGGCCGAGGCGGGGCTACCGCCCATGCCGGACTGGCACGCCGCCCTGGTCGCCGCATGCTCACCCGAAGGTCCACCCTCCCCGTGGCGGATCACATGAAGCTCACGCTCGTCACCGGCCTGACCGGCCTGGTACTGCTGGCCACGATCGTCGAGTTGCTGCGTCGCCGGCAGTTACGGGAGAAGTACGGCATGCTCTGGCTCGGGCTGCTGTTCGTGGTGATCCCGCTGTCGCTGTTCCCCCGGCTGCTCGACGGCGTGGCGAACACCCTCGGTGTGGCCTCCGGCGTCAGTCTCGTGCTCTTCCTCGGCATCGTCTTCCTCCTGTTGGTCTGCATCCACCTCAGCTGGGAGGTCAGCACGCTGGAAGAGGAGACCCGCACGCTGGCCGAGGAGTTCGCCCTGCTGCGGGCCGACGTCGAAGCGGAGCGGACAGACCGGGCCGCGCTCGCCGACCGGGCGACGACGGTGTCCCCCGATGGCTGACGGCACCCAACTTCTGATCATTGTTCCGGCCCTCAACGAGGCCGGCTGCATCGGCCAGGTCGTCGGCGAGATCCGGGGCGAACTGCCCGGTGCGGACGTGCTGGTCGTCGACGACGGCTCCACCGACCACACCGCCGCCGTCGCGGCCGCCGCCGGAGCCAGGGTCGCCCGGCTGCCGTACAACCTCGGTGTCGGTGGCGCGATGCGGCTCGGTTACCGCTACGCGCACGCGCACGACTACGACATCGCCGTGCAGATCGACGCCGACGGGCAGCACGACCCCCGCTACGTGCCGAAGCTGATCGACCTGCTGGACGACCACGACCTCGTCATCGGGGCGCGCTTCGCCGGCGAGGGCGAGTACACCGTGAGCGGCCCGCGCCGCTGGGCGATGGGCATCCTGTCGACGGTGCTCTCCGGTCTGACCGGCACCACGCTGACCGACACCACGTCCGGATTCCGCGCCGCCAACCGCCGGATGATCGGCATGTTCGCCCGCTGGTACCCCGCCGAGTACCTCGGCGACACCGTCGAGACGCTGGTGCACGCCGCCCGCCGCGGCTACCGGATCGAACAGGTCCCGGTCGCGATGCGCCGCCGGTTGGCGGGCGCCCCCAGCCACTCCCCCACCAAGGCGATGATCTACCTCGGCCGGGCTGTGGCGGTGCTCACCCTGGCCCTCATCCGCCGGTGATACGTCGCCTGCTGCGCCTCTTTCCCCCCGGCACCCTTCCGGTCGGTACCGGACTGGCCCTGGTCGGGCTGGCCTCGTACGTCCACCTCGCCCTGGCCGGACACCACCTCGACGCCGCCGGCTACTCGTCGCTGTCGGTGCTGTGGTCGGTGGCCTTCACCCTCGGCATCGGCGTGTTCTTCCCCGTCGAACAGGAGGTGGCCCGGCTCGTCGCGGCCCGCCGGGTCAGCGGGCACCCGCCCGGACCGGTGCTGGCCCGGGGCGCCGCCGTCACCGCGGCCCTGCTCGGCCTGCTGCTCCTGCTCGTCACCAGCACCGCCGGTATCCTCGCCGACCGGCTCTTCGACGGCGACCGCACCATGGTGGCGGCCCTCGCGGGCGCGCTTGCCGCCATGGCTGTGGCACACACCACCCGTGGGGTGCTCTCGGGGCTGCGGCGCTTCCGCTGCTACGGCACCCAACTCGGCCTCGACGGCGGCCTCCGCATGACGCTCGTCGCCGCGCTCGCCGCGGCCGGCGTCGACTCACCTGTGGCGTACGCGCTGGTGCTGGCCATCGCACCGCTGGTCGCCGTCGCGCTGACCGCCGCACCGGTGGTCCGGGCGACCGGCACAGGTCCGGCCGCGCCCTGGGCGCCACTGCTGCGCGGGCTGGCGCTGCTCATCGCCTCAAGCCTGCTCGCCCAGGTCGTGGTCAACGTCGGCGTGATCAACGCACGGCTGCTCGAACCGTCCGACGTGGCAACCGCCGGTGCGCTGCTCTCCGCGCTGGTGCTGGCCCGCATTCCGCTGTTCGTCTTCGGCTCGATGCAGGCCGCCCTGCTGCCCGGTCTCTCCGCAGCCGCCGCCGTCGGCGACGAAACGGCCTTCGGCCACCTGCTGCGCAGGTCCCTGGCGGTCGTCACCGCACTGGGCACCGTCGGCGGCGTACTCGCCGTGCTACTCGGCCCGTGGCTCGTCACGGTCCTCTTCGACGCCCCCGACGTCCTCGGCCACGGCGACTTCGCCTGGCTGTCCCTGGCCACCCTGGCGTACCTGTGGGCGATGGTCCTCGGCCAGGCACTGCTGGCCCGCGACCGCCACCACGTCCAGGCGGTGGCGTGGACCGTCGGCATCGCCGCACTTTCCGCCGCGACCCTCGCCCCGCTGCCCGTGACGCTGCGCGTCGAACTCGCCTACACCGTGGGTTCCCTGGTGGCCGCCGCCGTCATGGTCGCCCCGCTGGCTCGGCGACGTCGGACGGGCCCCGCCGGACCGGCCGCCACCCGCGTGCCCGCGACCACCACCGGAGGGCCCTGATGACCCCACCCCAGGTGACCGCGGTGATGCTCGCCTACGGTGCCGAACCGTGGCTGGTCGACACCGCCCACGCCGTGCTGGCCAGCGACGGCGTCGACATCGAACTGGTGCTGGTCGACAACGGCTGCACCGGCGACGGCGTCGACGTGGTCAAGGACCTGTCTGGCGTACGGGTGATCCGCCCGGAGCAGAACACCGGCTATTCCGGCGGCTGCAACATCGGCGCCGCCGACGCCACCGGCGACTGGCTCGCCTTCGTCAACTCCGACGCGATCGTGGCCCCCGATGCCCTCGCCAAGGTCGTCGCGGTGGCCGCCGAGCCGGGCGTCGGCGCCGCGATGGCCTCCATCCGGCTCGCCCAGGACCCCGAACTGATCAACACCTCCGGCAACCCGCTGCACTTCACCGGCCTGTCCTGGGCCGGCGGCAACGGTGAACCGGCGAGCGCCCACGCCCGCCGTACCGTGGTGCCGTCGCTGAGCGGCTGCTGTTTCGTCATCGACCGCCGCCGCTGGGCGGAGCTGGGCGGCTTCGCGGCCGAGTACTTCGCCTATCACGAGGACACCGAACTCAGCCTTCGGCTGTGGCAGCGCGGCCTACGGCTGGAGTATGTGCCCGACGCCGTGGTCCGTCACCACTACGAGTTCTCCCGCAACGACCGAAAGCTCTACCTGGTCGAACGTAACCGGCTGCTCACTCTGCTCACCGCCTACCAGGGCCGCACCCTGGCGCTGCTGGCGCCGATGCTGCTGCTCACCGAGGCCGCCATGCTCGCCGCCGCGCTGGCCGGCGGCTGGGGACGGCAGAAGGCCCGCGGCTGGGTCTGGCTGTGGTGCCACCGCGACTGGGTACGCGCCCGCCGTCGACGGTTGCAGGCTGAACGCACCGTCGACGACGGCGTCGTCGCCCCTCTGATGACCGCCCGGGTGGCTCCGTCGAACGTCGACACACCACCCGGGATCGGCGTCTTCAACGCCGTCGCGGCCGCCTGGTGGGCGCTGGCGAGACCTCTGCTCCGCCAACGCTGACCCACACTCGTCCCTCCGAGGTCACGCCTCGGGCTTCTGGCCCGACTTGTCTTCGAGGTCGGCGGACCCGGCCGAGCTGGTCGGCTTGTGCCCCTCCTCGGTCGGGGTGGTCGGGGTTTGCGCCCGATCCCCGTCGGCCTGGGCCTCGCCGGCCGAGCCACCGTCGAGCAACGCCGTCAACGCCGCCCCGGTGATCCGCCGGAAGGTGCGTCCCACCCGGCCGCGGTCCAGGACCGCGACCTCCAACTGGTGGGCGGCGATCGTCCGGGCCGCGCCACCCTCACCGCCGACACTGCCCAGCGCCTGCACCGCCACCCGCACCGCGTCGCCGAGCGACATGTCCGGGCGGTGGTTCGACTTGAGCACCCCGGAGATCGCCTCGGCCTGGCCACCCATCGCCATCTGCCCCGGCTCGTCGGTGACCGACCCGTCGTAGGTGTTGCGGTACAGCGAGTCCTCCTCCGGTGTGGCACCGACCTCGGCCACGCAGAGCTCCACCTCGAACGGCTTGGACTGCTCGGTGAAGATCGCACCGAGGATCTGTGCGTACGAGTTGGCCAGGGCAAGACCGGTCACGTCACGGCGGTCGTAGCTCAGGCCGTTCAGGTCGGCCATCCGCACGCCGGCACGGCGCAGGTTCTCGAACTCGTTGTAGCGGCCCACCGCCGCGAACCCGATCCGGTCGTAGATCTCGCTGACCTTGTGCAGGGTGCTGGAGAGATTCTCGGCAACGAAGAGCACCCCGCCGGTGTAGCTCAGGACCACCGCGCTGCGTCCCCGGGCGATGCCCTTGCGAGCCAACTCGGAACGGTCGCGCATGATCTGTTCGGGCGAGGCGTAGAACTGCATGGCCACGGCGGCGGCTCTCCTTCGGGCGCGGTACTGGGGAACTGCGGTCAGCTGCGGGTGATGGGGCGACTCAGCCGCCCGGGTTCTCCATCCGGCCGGCGACCACGCTCTCGGCGATCGCCGACGTCTCCGCGTCGGTCAGCCGGTGCGTTCCCTCCGCCGTCGCGGCCATCACCACCGGGTAGATCCGCCGGGTCAGGTCGGGGCCGCCGGTCGCGGTGTCGTCGTCGGCGGCGTCGTAGAGTGCCTCCACGGCCAGCCGCGTCGCGTCGTCGACGGAGAGTCCGGTCCGGTACCGCTTCTTCAACGCCGACTTGGCGAACAGCGAGCCCGATCCGATCGCGTCGTACCCCGTCTCACCGTAGGGGCCGCCGGTGACGTCGAAGCTGAAGATCCGACCGGCCAGGGCCGGATCCTTGGCGGCCAGGTCGAACCCGGCGAAGAGCGGGATCACGGCCAGGCCCTGCATGGCCGCGCCGAGGTTGCCCCGGATCATTGACGCGAGCCGGTTCGCCTTGCCGTCCAGGGAGAGCATCGCGCCCTCGATCTTCTCGTAGTGCTCCAACTCCACCTGGAACAGCCGCATCAGCTCGATGCCGATGCCGGCGGCCCCGGCGATGCCGACCAGCGAGTACGCGTCAGCCGGATGCACCTTCTCGATGTCCCGCTGGGCGATGAGGTTGCCCATGGTGGCCCGACGGTCACCGGCCATCACCACGCCACCGGCCGCGGAGATGGCCACGATGGTGGTGGCGTGCGGAGCCAGATCGGCGGCCATGCCGGGGGGCAGCGCCCGGCGACCGGGCAGCATCTCGGGGGCGACCCTGCTCAGAAATGTCGTGAAGGAGGACGTCCCCGCGTTGGTGAACACATCTGGAAGACGCCCGGATGGATCAAAACCCACTGCCACGTGGTTCCTCTCAGGTACGTGATGGCCCTGGCCAGCCTCGTTGGACTGTCGCGGAACTGGCCAAGACCACCGTTGCAGTTGAAGCAGAGTATCCCGCGCACCCACCCGGTGCGATGATCGTGGTCCAGATGTTCCGGATTGGGGTCACCACAGACCGCGCAGGCTCCGCACTGCGCCGCGAGCAGTTCGTCGAACTCCCGCTGCCCAATGCCGTGACCGGGGAATCAGGCATACGACCTATTCTCCACCTTTCTGCACGTATCCTCTCACGAACTCCTCGGCGTTCTCCTCGAGGACGGAGTCGATCTCGTCCAGCAGGTCGTCGACGTCCTCAGTGATCTCGGCGTGCCGCTCGGCGACCTCAGGGTTCGCCTCGACGGTCACATCCTCGACCTCTTCGCCCTGACGGGACTTGCCCGACTGCGACTGACCGCCGCTGTCACGAGTGGCCACTGTTGCCTCCTCCACGATCTCCCTGCGATGAACCTACCTCGCGGGACCGACGAAACGCCGGCCGCGCGCCGGCACCGGTGCGCCCCGCCCGGCCGGCGATCGGACGACCGCCCGCACCGTCGACGCCGGAGCCCGACAGCACGGACGGTCCAACTCGACAGGCCGCCGGCCGTACCGCGGCCGCCCGCGGCAACGTGCACGAACGCACCGCCGCAACGCCCGTCGAGCACGCCCACACCGCACCGTCCACCCCGGTCACGCCGAGCCGCTGGTCAGGGTCTCCAACAGGTCCTTGGCGCTGGCGCAGCGGTCGAACAACGCCCCGACGTGCCGTTTGGTGCCCCGCTCCGGCTCCATCATCGGCACCCGCACCAGCGACTCCCGGCCGATATCGAAAATGACCGAATCCCAACTGGCGGCGACCACCTCCGAGGCGTACTGCGCGAGGCAACGGCCCCGGAAGTAGGCCCGGGTGTCCTCCGGCGGCTCCGTCATCGCCGTCCGGCTCTGCTCGTCAGTCAGCAGCGTCTTCATCGACCCACGGGAGACCAACCGGTGGTAGAGGCCCTTCTCCGGGCGTACATCGGAGTACTGCAGGTCGACCAGCTGAAGCTTGTGCGAGCCCCAGCCCAACTTCTCGCGTTCCCGGTAGCCCTCCAACACCCGAAGTTTGGCCACCCAGTCCAAATCGTCGGCGCAGAGCATCACGTCACGCCCCAGCCGGTCCAGCACGTCCTCCCACCGGTCCAGCACATCGGCAGTCTGCTCGTCGACGTCGCTGCCGTACCGGTCGTCGACAAACTCGCGTACCCGCTCCAGGTATGCCCACTGCACGTCCATGGCCGTCAGCCGGCGACCGTCGCGCAGCCGCATCAGGTGGGACAGGGACGGATCGTGGCTCACCGCGCGTAGCTCGCCCACCGGGTCGGCGATGCCGAGGTCGGGCCCGAGCGCCTTCTCCTCGATCATGGTGAGGATCAGCGCCGTCGTGCCCACCTTCAGATAGGTGGAGATCTCCGAGAGATTGGCGTCGCCGATGATGACGTGCAGCCGCCGGTACTTGTCCGCGTCGGCGTGCGGTTCGTCGCGGGTGTTAATGATCGGCCGCTTGAGCGTCGTCTCGAGACCGACCTCGACCTCGAAGAAGTCGGCACGCTGGGAGATCTGGAAGCCGCTCTGACCGCCGTCCTGGCCGATGCCGACACGGCCGGCACCACAGACGATCTGCCGGGTGACGAAGAAGGGGGTCAGGTACGCGACGATGTCGGCGAACGGCGTCTGCCGACGCATCAGGTAGTTCTCGTGGGCACCGTAGCTGGCGCCCTTGTTGTCGGTGTTGTTCTTGTACAGGTGGATAGGTGCCGCGCCGGGGATCGAGGCGGCCCGCCGCGACGCCTCCGCCATCACCCGCTCGCCCGCCTTGTCCCAGCGGACCACGTCGCGCGGGCTGGTCACCTCAGGGGTCGAGTACTCCGGGTGGGCGTGGTCGACGTACAGCCGCGCCCCGTTGGTGAGAATCACGTTCGCCAGCCCGAGATCCTCGTCGGCGAGCGCCTCGGCGGGGTCGTACGCGGCGCCGGAGTAGGTGAAGCCCCGCGCGTCGCGCAGCGGTGACTCCTCCTCGTAGTCCCAGCGGGCCCGGCCGCCCCGGTTCAGTTCGGGGCGGGCGCCGTAGGCGTTCACCACCTGTGAGGAGGTGACCATCGGGTTGGCCCCGGCCTGGCCGGGCACGGAGATGCCGTACTCGACCTCGGTGCCCATGATCCGTCTTACGCTCATCGACCTACCCGCTTCGTTCGCCCGACCGGTCCCCCGTCATGTCGAGCGTAGTCCGCGCCCGGGCCACCGGGGGCATGCCGGTGGGCTCGGCGTACCGCGTCGCGCCGGCCGGGAACCGGCTCGACGGCGGGCACCGGCTCGACGGTGACCGCGCGCGGGGCCCGGGACGCCCTGGCGTCCCGGGCCCCGCGGCGTTCGGTCAGAGGTACTGGCCGGTGTTGCTGGCGGTTTCGATGGAGCGCCCGGCCTCGGCGCCCTTGCCGCCGGAGACGAGCGTGCGGATGTACACGATCCGTTCGCCCTTCTTGCCGGAGATGCGGGCCCAGTCGTCCGGGTTGGTGGTGTTGGGCAGGTCCTCGTTCTCCCGGAACTCGTCGACGCATGCGTCGAGCAGGTGCTGCAGGCGCAGACCCTTGCGGCCGGAGGTGAGGAACTCCTTGATGGCCATCTTCTTGCCGCGGTCGACTATGTTCTGGATCATCGCGCCGGAGTTGAAGTCCTTGAAGTAGAGGACCTCCTTGTCACCGTTGGCGTAGGTGACCTCCAAGAAGCGGTTCTCCTCGGTCTCGGAGTACATCCGCAGGACCACCGCGTCGATCATCGCGGCGACGGTGGCCTCGGCGTCACTGCCGTGTTCGGCCAGGTCGTCGGGGTGCAGGGGCAGCCCGGCGAGGATGTACTTGGAGAAGATGTCCTTGGCCGCCTCGGCGTCCGGACGCTCAATCTTGATCTTCACGTCGAGTCGGCCCGGACGCAGGATGGCCGGGTCGATCATGTCCTCCCGGTTGGAGGCGCCGATCACGATGACGTTCTCCAGCCCCTCCACACCGTCGATCTCGCTGAGCAACTGCGGGACGATGGTGTTCTCCACGTCGGAGGAGACACCGGAGCCGCGGGTGCGGAAGACCGAGTCCATCTCGTCGAAGAAGACGATGACGGGGGTACCTTCGCCGGCCTTCTCCCGAGCCCGCTGAAAGATCAACCGAATGTGCCGCTCGGTCTCGCCGACATACTTGTTGAGCAGCTCAGGACCCTTGATGTTGAGGAAGAAGCTGGTGTGCCTCTCCTTGCCCTGCCGCTCAGCGATCTTCTTCGCCAGCGAGTTGGCGACCGCCTTGGCGATCAGCGTCTTGCCGCAGCCCGGCGGGCCGTAGAGCAGGATGCCCTTCGGCGGACGCAGTTGGTGCTCCCGGAACAGGTCGGCGTGCAGGAACGGCAACTCCACCGCATCCCGGATCTGCTCGATCTGGGAGTGCAGGCCACCGATGTCGGTGTAGTCGACGTCCGGCACCTCCTCCAGCACGAGTTCCTCGACCTCGCTCTTGGGAATCCGCTCGTACGCGTACGCCGACCGCGGTTCGATCATGAGCGAGTCGCCGGCCCGGATCGGGCTGCCGATCAGGGTCTCGGCCAGATGAACGATACGTTCCTCGTCGGAGTGCGAGACCACCAGCGCCCGGTCGCCCGGTGCGCCCTCGGGACCCGCGAGAATCTCCTTGAGCATGACCACCTCGCCGACCCGCTCGTAGCCGAACGCGTCGACGATGTTGAGCGCGTCGTTGAGCAGGACCTCCTGGCCGCGCTGCAACTCACCCACATCGAGCGAGGGCGAGACGGCCACGCGCAACTTGCGCCCGCCGGTGAAGACGTCGACCGTGCCGTCCTCGTGGCGGGCCAGGAAGACACCGTAGCCACTCGGGGGCTGGGCTAGTCGGTCGATCTCCTCCTTGAGCGTGACGATCTGCGCGCGAGCTTCCTTCAGGGTACTCACGAGCCGTTCGTTGTTTTCGGTCAGCCGCGCCAACTGCGCCTGGGTGGCGGCCAGCCGCTCTTCGAGCTGCCGGACGTGTCGGGGGCTCTCGGTCAACTTGCGCCGCACCAGGGCGAGTTCCTCTTGGAGGAACGCAACCTGCGTGGAGAGATCGTGGGCCTCCTTCTCCCACCGTGCGGCGCGCGAATCCGCGTCGTCGCTGCGTGCCACGTCCCACCTCCCCGGGGGGCTTGAACGTTCTGACCTAACACTAGCCGCTATGAGCCCGATTCGGTCCTCCGCAACGCGCCCGTCACAGAAGCTTGATCGCCAAGGGTGGGCAGCCGGGCGGGTACCGGCATTCGGGTACCGTCGGGGGGTGGGACGGGAGAATATGGGGGGTGCGCCAGTGGCTGAGGTCGCGACCGACCAGTTGCAGGTCTGGGTGGACCAGGAACTCTGCACGGGCGACGGGCTGTGTGTGCAGTACGCGCCGGAGGTCTTCGAGTTCGACGTCGACGGACTGGCGTACGTCAAGGGCGCCGACGGCGAGCTCCGTCAGGCCCACGGCGCCCGGGCGGACGTACCCGGGCACCTCCGCCTGGAGGTGATCGACTCGGCGAAGGAGTGCCCCGGCGAGTGCATCCACGTCGTACGCGGCAGCGACGGCGTGGAGGTGGCCGGGCCGGAAGCCGAGGACTGACCCGCACCGCCCGCTACAGCAGCGGGCGGCCGACCACCGAGGCGACCAGCCTGGCGAACTCCTCCAACCGGGCGATCTGCCCGGCACCGCCGTCGTCGAGCGTCTTGCCGAAACGCAGTGCGTCGTGGCGCGGCCCACCGGTCGTCTCCTCGCCCGGTGGCGACTCGTCCAGCGAGGTCAGCAGCAGGTAGACATCGATGCTGTCGACCCGGATATCGCCGTTGTCGTGGCGGAACAGCCTCCGGCGGCAGCCGACCTCGGTGACCGACGATGCCGGTACGACCCGCAGCGACGAGGTCATCGAGCCGGGCGGCCCCTCCCCCGGTGGCACGTCCTCGCCGTGCCACAGCACCAGGCGACTGCCGTCGCAGACGACGACCTCCTGCCACACCCCGTTCACCTCGTTGACGAAGCGTTCCAGGGTGAAGCTAAGCACCGACGCTCCGCGCAACACACCGCCGAGGGCCTCCAGGGCGACGTCCGGGTCCCGCAGGTAGGCCCGCGCCGCCGATTCGAGATCCGTGTAGGGCGACCAGTCAGGGAAGACCGCGGGCAGGTCGCCGCCGCCGAAACCGGGACGGCTCATGCCGTCACCCCGCTCCGCGCGCTCATGCCGTCACCGCCGGCCACCGCCGACCCGCTCGCAGGATCAGCCCCTTCACACCC
Organism: Micromonospora sp. LOL_024; assembly: GCF_048060415.1. Taxonomy (NCBI): domain Bacteria; kingdom Bacillati; phylum Actinomycetota; class Actinomycetes; order Micromonosporales; family Micromonosporaceae; genus Micromonospora; species Micromonospora sp. LOL_024. Next base: position 20,985 of record NZ_JBHMIS010000007.1, on the reverse strand, counting down.
AGCCGCCCCATTCCGCCGTCACGGCCTGTCCGTCTCCTGCGGCACGTCGGGTCGTCCCCCTTCGACCTGCGCGTCCACCGGCGCTGCCTGCCGCGCCGCCTCCGCCTCGCGCAGCGCCTGGCGACGTTGCGCGTACGCCTCGCTGCCCTTGCTGGGTTTGCGACGCCGCGGCGGAGCGGTGACTCCGGGGGCGAGCTTACGCGCGGATACGAGGAACGCGGTGTGCGCGATCATCCGATGGTCGGGGCGAACCGCCAGCCCTTCGGCGTGCCAGTCCCGTACCAGTGACTCCCAGGCCCGCGGCTCGGTCCAGCCCCCACGCTCCCGCAGCGCCTCCACCAGCTCGGACAGCTGCGGGGTGGTGGCCACATAGCCGATGAACACCCCGCCGGGCAGCAACGCCCGCTCGACCATGTCGAGGTTCTCCCAGGGGGTCAGCATGTCCAGGATGATGCGGTCGAAACCGGTCTCCCGACACTGCCCGACATCGCCCACGTGCAGGTGCCAGGCCGGGTGCGGACCGTTGAAGAACGACTCGACGTTGCGCCGGGCGATCTGGGCGAAGTCGTCGCGCAACTCGTAGGAGTGCAGGTCCCCGGAGGTACCGACGGCCCGCAGCAGAGAGCAGCTCAGCGCCCCCGAGCCGGCACCCGCCTCCAGGACCCGGGCACCGGGGAAGACGTCGCCCATCGCGACGATCTGCGCGGCGTCCTTCGGATAGATCACCTGGGCGCCACGGGGCATCGACAGCACGTAGTCCGACAGCAGCGGGCGCAGGGCCAGATAGGCGGTGCCGCCACCGGAGGTGGTGACGACGCTGCCGTCGGGCAGGCCGATCAGCTCGTCGTGCGCCAGGATGCCCCGATGGGTGTGGAACGCCTTACCCGGCTCCAGGGTGACCGTGCGCATCCGCCCCTTGGGGTCGGTCAGCTGCACCCGGTCGCCGGGCCGGAACGGCCCCCGGTGCACGGCGGGCGGTGCCGCCCTGTCCTCGGGGACGTCGGTGGCCGGGTTGGCGGAGTGGGTGACGGTCACGTGTTCATCTTCCGGTGAGGTTCGAGCAGTTGAGCCAGATCCGCGATGTGCAGAACGCCGACGACATCTTCGCCTGCCGTCACCACGTACTGTGCGCCCGGGTGGGCCTGCACGGTCTCCAGCACCCGTTCCCCGTCGGTGGCGACCGACATCGTGGGCAGGTCGGCGATCGAGCGGGCGACCGCGTCGACGTCCAACCAGGGACGGCGGGCCTCCGGCACGGCCGCCGCCGCGGCCGGGTCTACCACGGCCACCGGCCGACCGGCGGAGTCGGCCACCAGCAGGGCGACCGGCGGACGCGCCGGCCCGCTCGGGTGCCCCGCCGCCGCCTCGGCGGCCTGGCGCAGCGCCTCGGCCAGCGGGGTGGCGGTGGGTACGGCGTACACCGGGCGGGCCAGGCCGGCCAGGTCGACCAGCGGGAGGCGCCGGGCGACCCGGGCCATCCTGATCGACTGCCCGGCGCCGTGCCAGAGGGTGAGGGCGACCAGCGCCGTCAGGGGCAGCGCCAGCAGGCTCAGCACGTCGATCGCGTAGAGCGCCGCCACCAGCAGCCCGGTGGTCACCGCGAGCACCCGGCCGGCCCAGCCGGCCACCTCGGTAGCCCGATGCCGGTCGCTTGTCAGAGCCCAGATCGCCGCCCGCAACGCTCGTCCGCCATCCAAGGGCAGGCCGGGCAGAACGTTGAACAACGCGACGATGACGTTGCTCGCCGCCAGCTGGAAGGCGAGCTGGTCGGCCACGGTGCGGTCGGGCAGGGCCAGGGTCGCGGCGACCGCCACCACACCGAGGACCGCGGAGACCGCCGGCCCGGCCAGCGACACCAGCAGATCCACCCGGGGCGACGGTGCGTCGCGGTCCATCTCGGTGTACCCGCCGAGCAGCTCCAGGGTGATCCCTCGCACCCCGATGCCGAAGTGTCGGGCGGTGAGGGCGTGCCCGAGTTCGTGGGCGAGCACCGAGCCGAGCAGCGCGACGACGAAACCGGCACCGACCAGGTAGCCGCCGAGCGGGGAGAGCTGCAACCGCTGGCCGGCCAGCTCGCCGTACAGGAAGATGATCAGTAGGGCGAGCAGCAGGATCGAGGCGTTCAGGTACAGCGGCACGCCGAAGACCCGACCCACCTGCATGCCTGGGCGCCGGCCCGCCCGCGGTCGCCTCCGCTGCTCCATCGGGCTGATGCTACGCGGCGGGAGATCACCTACCGGGGCGGTGGCGGCAGTCCTGTCACACCGGTGCCCTAACCTTCCGGGGCATGACGGCGGATCCGGCGATCACCCAGCAGGCCCCGACTCCGACCCCGTTGCCGGCGACGGTGCGGGCCTCGCTGTCACCCTCGCGGGCGGCGGATTTCAAGACCTGCCCGCTGCTCTACCGGTTTCGCAGCATCGACCGGCTGCCTGAACGGCCCACCGTGGAGCAGGTTCGGGGCACGCTGGTGCACGCGGTGTTGGAGCGGCTGTTCGACCTGCCGGCGTCCGGGCGTACCCCGGACGCCGCCGGTGACCTCGTCGCCCCCCAGTGGGACCGCCTGGTCACCGAGCAGCCGGAGCTGGCCGGGGTGTTCGCCGTCGACTCCCCGCCGGCCGTGGCGGACTTCCTCCGCTCCGCGGCCGCCCTGCTCGACGGATACTTCGCGGTGGAGGATCCGCGCCGGCTGGAGCCGTCCGAGCGGGAAAGCCTGATCTCGGCGGTCGTCGACGACGAGTTGCTGATCCGGGGCTACCTCGACCGGCTCGACGTCGCCCCCGACGGCGCCCTGCGGGTGGTGGACTACAAGACCGGCGGCGCACCGCGTGAGGCGTTCGAGGCCCGGGCCCTGTTCCAGCTGAAGTTCTACGCCCTGGTGCTGTGGCGTACCCGGGGCGTGGTGCCCCGGGTACTGCGCCTGCTCTACCTCAAGGACGCCGAGGTGTGCGACTACAGCCCCGACGCCGAGGAACTGCTGCGTTTCGAGCGCACCGTGGTGGCGCTGTGGCGGGCCATCGAGCAGGCCACCGCCGCACAGGACTTCCGGCCCCGGCCGAGCCGGCTCTGCGACTGGTGCAGCCATCAGGCGCACTGCCCCAGCTACGGCGGCACCCCACCCCCCTTCCCCGAACAGGCTGCGGTGCCGGGTCCGCTGCGCGACGCCCGTACCCGCCCGGCAACCCCGGGCGCCGACGAGTAGACGTTCTCGTCACCGGGGATGAGAGCCGGGTCATCGCACAAGACGATCTCTCGACAGCACGGGCGGCTAGCGTCGTGGCGTGGGTACCGAGCTGAGGGAGTGGCTACGCGGGAGACCGTTGGCAGGCGACGTGTTGCTCGCCGCCGGGCTGGTCCTGGCGGAGGTGCTGTTCACCCTGCTGACCCCACGGGAGTTCTGGCCCCGACCGTTGCCGGCGGCGTTGGGCTGGAGCACGCTGTGCGCGGCGCCGGTGGCGCTGCGGCGGGTGGCGCCCTGGCCGGCCGTGCTGGCCGCGGTGGCGACCCTGCTGCTGCCCGTCACGATCGAGGTGGCGCCGACCACGCAGAGCCTCACCTTCATGGTGCTCACCTACACGATGGCCGCGTTCCGGCCGGCACGACCGGCGCTGGTGGCGGCGGTGGCGTTGTGGGCGCCGGTGGCGGTGGTGACCACCATGACGCCGCCAGCGGGCATGCCGCAGCTCAGCACCGCCTTTTTGGTGGCGAACAACCTCCTGGTGGGGATCGTGTCGTTCTCGGTGGGCCGGACGGTGCACGCCCGGCGGTCCTCCACCGAGGCGCTGCGGGAGCGGGCTCGGACCGCCGAGGCCAACCAGCGGGCCCTAGCCGAGCAGGCGGTCGCCGACGAGCGGCGACGCATCGCCCGGGAACTCCACGACGTGGTGGCGCACCATGTCAGCGTGATGGGGGTGCTGGCCACCGGGGTGCGACGGGTGCTGCGCCGCGACATCGACGCCGCCGACGAGGCGATCGCCACCATCGAGGAGACGAGCCGGGCGACGCTGCGGGAACTGCGTCGGCTGCTCGACGTGCTGCGTACCGAGGCCGAGCCGGCGGCCGAGTTGACGCCGCAGCCGGGCATCGCCGGTATCGAGGCGTTGACCGAGCAGGTCCGCGACGCCGGGCTGCCGGTCACGCTGACCGTCGAGGGCACCCCGGGGCCGCTCGAGGAAGGCGAGGCGCTGACCGTATACCGAATCGTGCAGGAGGCGTTGACGAACGCGCTCAAGCACGCCGGCACGGCCACCGCGCAGGTACGGGTCAGCTTCGCCGGCAACGCCGTCGAGGTCGAGGTCACCGACACCGGCCGTGGGCCGTCGCCCGACCCCGACCGGATCGGGCACGGCCTGGTCGGGATGCGGGAGCGGGTCGGCCTCTACGGTGGAATCCTGCACACCGGCGGACGCACCGGCGGCGGCTACCGGGTGTACGCCTGGATCCCGGTCGAGCCACCGGCCGACGGCGGCAGGGGGGTCCGGTGAGCGAAGATGCTCCGGCGCGCGAACGGAAGTGGTCCGGTGACCGAGGCGAGTGTGGAGGATCAGATGGCCGATCCGGCGAGTACCCGACCGGTGCGTATCCTGCTCGCCGACGACCAGCCGCTGCTGCGTACCGGCTTCCGGATGGTGCTCGGCGCGGAGGCCGACCTGGACATCGTGGCCGAGGCCGGCGACGGGGTGGAGGCGGTGGAGTTGTCCCGTCGGCTACTGCCGGACGTGGTGCTGATGGACATTCGGATGCCCCGGATGGACGGGGTGAGCGCCACCCGGACCATCGTCGACGCCCGGTTGCCGGTGCGGGTACTCATCCTGACCACCTTCGACCTCGACGAGTACGTGGTGGGGGCGCTGCGGGCCGGGGCGAGCGGGTTCCTGGCCAAGGACGTGCCGGCCGAGGACCTGGTCACCGCGATACACACGGTGGCCGCCGGTGACGCGGTGGTGGCGCCGCGGATCCTACGACGGCTGCTGGACCGCTTCGCCGACATCCTCCCGGATCCGGCCGCGGTGCCCCCGAAGGCGCTAGGCACGCTGACCGAGCGGGAACGGGAGGTACTGGTGCAGGTCGCCCGGGGGTTGTCCAACGCCGAGATCGCCCGGGCGTTGACGGTCAGCGAAACCACCATCAAGACCCACGTCGGCCACGTGTTGACCAAGCTCGGGCTGCGCGACCGGGTGCAGGCGGTGGTACTGGCCTACGAATCGGGTCTGGTCCGACCTGGGTCGTAACACGAGCGTTGCATCCGTCACCTACCGTGACGACCTGCGGTGAAAATCGGTTGACCCTGACGCGGCGGCAACGTCCAGGATGATCGTGCCCGCCGGGTGTGATCGACCGACGGGTGCCGGAGTCGGGGACAACCCTGACTTCGATTGGGGGGTACCCGCAGCCGGAAGTCCGCGTCGACTCCGCCCGGAGTCGGACGGATCGGCGGCGGGCAGCACAGATGATGGACTCGCACCGGTCCAGCGGGGGCGGTGCGATCAGACGCGACGGAGAGGTACGTAACGTGACCGCTACGACAGGCCAGCCGGCATCGGCCGCAGCCCGGGCGAGCGACGTGTGGAAGGTGTACGGCAGCGGCGAGGCGCAGGTCATCGCGCTGCGGGGGGTCAGCGCCGAGTTCGAGCGCGGCCGGTTCACGGCGATCATGGGCCCATCGGGCTCCGGCAAGTCGACGCTGATGCACTGCCTGGCCGGGCTGGACACGGTGACCCGGGGGACGGTGGAGGTGGGCGACACCACGGTCACCGGTCTCGGTGACTCGGGTCTGACGAAGCTGCGCCGGGACAAGGTCGGCTTCATCTTCCAGCAGTTCAACCTGCTTCCCACGTTGACGGCCAAGGAGAACATCCTGCTGCCGCTGTCGATCGCCGGGCGCAAGCCGGACCCGGCATGGTACGACGTGGTGATCGACACGGTCGGCCTGCGGGACCGGCTGGACCACCGGCCGGCGCAGCTCTCAGGCGGCCAGCAGCAGCGGGTGGCGTGCGCGCGGGCCCTGGTGGCCCGGCCCGAGGTCATCTTCGCCGACGAGCCGACCGGCAACCTGGATTCGCGTTCGGGCGCGGAGGTGCTGAACTTCCTGCGCAACTCGGTCCGCGAGCACGGCCAGACCATCGTCATGGTGACCCACGACCCGACCGCGGCCGCGTACGCCGACCGGGTGGTGTTCCTCGCCGACGGGCAGATCGTCTCCGAGTTGATCGAGCCGACCGCCGAGACGGTGCTGGACACGATGAAGAAGCTCGACACTCCGGCCGAGGTGGCCGGCTGATGTTCCGGGCGACTCTGAAGAGCCTACTGGCCCGCAAGATCCGGCTGATCCTGTCCGGCCTGGCCGTGGTGCTCGGCGTCATGTTCGTCTCGGGTGCCTTCGTGCTGACCGACACCCTCGGGCGTTCCTTCGACTCGCTGTTCGCCGACGCGTACGCCGAGGTCGACGTCAACGTGGCCGGCAAGCCGAAGCTCCAGATCAGCGAGTTCGAGGGCGAACAGCTCGCGGCGCCGTTCCCGGCGGACACGGTGGAGACGGTGCGTGGGGTGCCCGGGGTGGCCGAGGCCACGGGCGTGGTGGTCACCGACGGGGCCCGCCTGATCGGCGGCAACGGCAAGGTGGTCACCTCGTTCGGGCCGCCTCAGCTGGGCGGCAACTGGACCGGCGAGAGTGACCTGGTGCAGCTGCGCGAGGGCCGGGAGCCGCAGGCCGACGACGAAATTGTGATCAACAAGGGGCTGGCGAGCGCCGGCAAGGTGGCGCTCGGCGACCGGGTGGGCGTGCTCACCCTCCAGCCGCGCAACGACTTCACCATCGTCGGCATCTTCGGCTACAGCGGTGACCGGGACTCCCTCGGTGGCGTCAACGAGGTCCTGTTCAACACCCCGGTCGCCCAGCAGCTGATGCTGGGCGAGCCGGACGTGTTCACCAACGTCGTGGTGACCGCCGCCGCCGGCGTCTCCGACGACGAGCTACGCGATTCGGTGGCCACGGCACTGGGCGACGACTACGTGGTCAAGACCGGCGAGCAGCTCTCCGCCGATGCCGCCGCGAGTCTGAAGGAAGGGCTTTCGTTCTTCAACCGCATCCTGCTCGGCTTCGCCGCGGTCGCCCTGCTGGTCGGCACGTTCCTCATCCTGAACACTTTCTCGATCATCGTGGCGCAGCGCACCCGGGAGTTGGCGTTGCTGCGGGCCGTGGGTGCCAGCGGCAAGCAGATCATCGGTTCGGTGGTGCTGGAGGCCATCGCCGTCGGCCTGATCGCCTCGGCGCTCGGCCTGGCCGCCGGCATCGGGGTCGGCGCGCTGCTGGCGTACCTGTTCGGCAACCTCACCGGTGGGATCGCCCTGGCCGGAGTGGCGGTGCCAGCGGCGGCGGTGATCGGCGCGTTCGGTGTCGGATTGGTGATCACCGTGGTGGCGGCGCTGCTGCCGGCGCTGCGGGCCGCACGGATCCCCCCGATCGCGGCCATGCAGGACGTGGCCACGCCCGACCGGCCACTAACCAAGGTCACCGTCGCCGGCGCGCTGGTCACCGCGATCGGCGCCACGCTGCTCTTCCTCGGCCTCGGCGGCTACGCGGGCGGTAGCACGTTGGCCGCGATCCTCGGTGGCGTGCTGTTCGCGTTCATCGGGGTGGCCCTGCTGACGCCGCTGATCAGCAAGCCGGTGGTGGCGGCGCTCGGCGCGATCTTCTCCGGCTGGGTGCCGGGCAGGTTGGGCCGGCTCAACTCCGGTCGCAACCCGCGCCGCACGGCCATCACCGCCGCCGCACTCATGGTCGGCATCGCCCTGGTCACCGGCATCACGGTGATCCTCGACTCGGCCAAGAGCAGCATCAGCGGGCTGGTCGAGGACACCGTCGCGGCGGAGCTGGTGATCGCGGGGGTGCAGAGCGGACCTCGCCCGCCGAGCTTCGACCCGGCCGTGTTGGAGGAGACGAAGGCGATTCCCGGGGTCCGCATGGTCGACGGCCAGTACGGCGACATGGCGCTGGTCGGCGACGAGCGCACCTGGGTGGCGGCGGTCACCGAGCCGGCCGCGATGCGGCAGATCTACGGGGGAACGGCCACCGCCGGGGACATCGACCGGCTGGCGGCCGGCCAGATCCTGGTCAGCTCGGACACGGCGACCTCGCTCGGGCTGTCGGTCGGCTCGACGCTGCCGGTGCAGCTCGCCCGAGGCGACTCGCAGACCTACACGGTCACCGGCATCTACGAGGATTCGCCGATCTTCGGCCCGGTGACACTGCCGGCCGAGGCCGCCCGCAACTTCAGCATCACCCAGCCGATCCAGGCGTTCATCCAACTCGAACCGGGCGCCCGGGTGGCCGACGTTCAGCCGCGCGTCGAGGCGCTGCTGGTGAACAGCCCGGAGGTGTCGGTGGCCGACCGGCAGGCGTTCATCGAGGAGCAGACCGGCCAGCTCGACGGCCTGCTCCAGATGATCCAGATTCTGCTGGCGCTGGCCATCGTGATCGCCGTCCTCGGCATCATCAACACCCTGGCGCTGTCAGTGCTGGAGCGGACCCGAGAGCTGGGCCTGCTGCGCGCCATCGGCCTGCGCCGGTCGCAGACCATGGGCATGATCACGGTGGAGGCGGTGGTGATCTCGGTGTTCGGCGCGCTGCTCGGCGTGGCCGTCGGCGCCGGCCTCGGTGCCGCGGTGGTCGAGGCGCTGCGGGACGAGGGCATCACCAAGCTGGTGCTGCCCTGGAGCCAGATGGGTGTATTCCTCGGCCTGGCCGCGCTGATCGGCGTGATCGCCGCGGTCCTGCCGGCGATCCGGGCCGCCCGGATCAACGTCCTGGGCGCCATCGCCCACGACTGAGGCGCAAGAAAGGGCCCCCTGTACAACGCCAGGCGTTGTACAGGGGGCCCTTTCTGACGCGTTCTGCTCAGACGGACGTCCGGCCCAGCAGCCCGGCCAGCAACGCCAGGTCCGCCGAGAGCAGACTCTCCAACTGATGTACGCCGTCGCGGGGCGCGAGCGGCACCTCCGCCGGCACGGCCAGCACCGCCGCCCCTGCGGCGACCGCACTGGCCACGCCCGTCGCCGAGTCCTCGATCGCCACACACCTGTCGATCGGTACGCCGAGCAGCCGGGCGGCCGTCAGGTACGGCTCGGGGTGCGGCTTGGTCGAGTCGACCTCGTCGCCGCAGACCACCACGTCGAAGCTCCCCCGGCCGAGCGTGTCCAGCGCGATCTCGACGAGCGCCCGGCCACTGGAGGTGACGAGGGCGGTCGGGATCCGTGCCTGCCGCACCGCCCCCAGCAACGCCAACGCGCCCGGCCGCCACTGCAGCCCGGTGCGGAACAACTCCAGGATCCGAGCATTGATCCACTCGGCGCTGACCTGTGGGTCCCGGTGCGACTGGCCCAGGTCGTCATGCAGGATACGCATCGAGTCGGCCATGCCGGTGCCGACGATCGCCCGGCGGGCGTCGGCGGAGAGCACGCCGCCGTACGCCTCGGCGAGTTCCTGCAGGGCGACGTCCCACAGCCGCTCGCTGTCGACCAGGGTGCCGTCCATGTCGAAGAGCACGGCGGCCGGGTGGGCGCTGCTCACCGGATCCTCCTCGGTTCGGGTACCCGATGGATCCTGTCAGCCCACGACCGCGACGCGCCCGGCACAGTGACCTTTCTCAACCGAGATCGCAGGCGGACAGGGACCGCTCGTAGCCCCGGAAGAAGTGCTCGGACCGCTGCTCGGGGGTGCCGTGCGAGCCCTCGGCGAACCACGGCTGACCGGGATCGTCGCCGACGGCCAGCAGGCCCTCGTTGAACTCCGCCAGGTCGCCGTCCTCAAGGGTGAGCGTGCCGGCGCGCACCGAGTCACCGAGGAACGCCCCGGCCATGCAGTCGGCCTGCAACTCCTGCTGGATGGTGAAGGTGTAGCGGATACCGAGCCGGGTCTGGATGCCGTGTGCGTACTCGTGGGCAAGCAGGTAGAACACGAACGCGTCGCCGATCTGCCGGAACGCGCCGAAGGACCAGTTGATGTCGTAGGCGATGAAGTCGCTGACCGTGCAGTAGACGGCGTTGTTGCGGGGTACCTCCTGGCCGCCGCAGGTGACCTCGCCGTCGCGCTGGTAGGTGACGACCTGCCGGATCGGGCGCAACGACTGCCCGGAGGCGCGGAACTGCCCGGCCCAGTACTGCTCGGCGAGGCGCTGGGCGTCGGCCATGTCCTGCCGGAACTCCTCGACCGTGTCGGTGCCGTCCGCCCGGGTCACCTCGGCGCCCGGCGACGCCGGTTGCCGTCGCTCCGTCGGTTCCGCCGGCTGACCCACCGGCTCCACCATGCACGCGGCCGCCGCCACCAGCGCCACCGTCAGCCCGGCGAGCCGTCCCCGACGCCGTCCTCGCCCACCTGCCCTCACCGTCGTGCCTCCCACGTTGATACGGCCCCAGTACCCCGACGGTAGGCCCCTCATGCCCGTTGCCCTCTGGTACGCCTCAGCGACCCCTCCGGTTCACCGACGCGCATAGGGTCACCACGAAAGCGCCACGACTCGTGTCCGGAACGGGCAGCCGGCTCCGACGTCTCCGGTGGCCGGCACCAGAACGGTACCGGCAGCAGAGCAGACAGCCGTGAAACCAGCGGATCCAGGTGCGGGACGGGGCGCCGGTGGCCACCGACGGGCCGTACCCGAAGACGCCGGAGGTGCTCGCCGGATACACGGTGGTGGAGTGCTCCGGCTACGACCGGGCCGCCGAGATCGCCGCCGGCGTACCGGAAAACCGGGGGCCTGGCTGATCACGGTGGCCGCCCGCGGCTGACCGACCTGCTCCGGGCCGAGCAGACCCGGCGGTGCCGGGAGGACCCCGCCGGCCGCCGGCTTCTCTCCGGTGGGCGGACCCGGCGCCCAGGCGTTCCATGGTGCCACCATTCCCACCTGCGCGCCGTCCGGGAACTCTTCGTCGACGCACTCAGCCCGGAACAGCTCGCCGCCGGCGAGATCGCGGCGACGCTTCGCGCCTACCTCGGCTCCACCCGCTAGCGGCCGGCCGGGAGCACCTCGCCAGGAGCAGGCCGCGATCCGTGCACGCCATCAGCTCGACAGCGCGCCCCCCGCACTCAGCCGGCGCCGACTGTGCAAGGACGACGCCGTGACCGGAGGCCGGCCCTACCTGGCGTTGAAGTAGCTGGCCTCGGGGTGGTGGACGACGATGGCGTCGGTGGCCTGCTCGGGCATGAGCTGGAACTCCTCCGACAGCTGCACACCGATTCGCTCGGCACCGAGCAACTCCACGATCTTCGCGCGGTCCTCCAGATCCGGGCAGGCCGGGTATCCGAACGCGTACCGGCAGCCCCGGTAGTCGGTGCGCAGCAGGCCCGCCAGGTCCGCCGGGTCGTCGTCGGCGACGGTTCGGCCGTCGGGCAGCGTCAGCTCGGCCCGGACCCGTTTGTGCCAGTACTCGGCGAGGGCCTCGGTGAGCTGCACGGACAGCCCGTGCACCTCCAGGTAGTCGCGGTACTCGTTGCGGGCGAACAGCTTGGCCGCGTACTCGCTGACCGGCTGGCCGACAGTGACCAGCTGCAACCCGACGACGTCCAGCTCCTCGCCACGCGGACGGAAGAAGTCGGCCAGGCACAGCCGCCGTTCCTGCCGCTGCCGGGGGAACGAGAACCGGGCGCGCTCCGCGTGGCCGTTCTCGTCCAGCAGCACCAAGTCGTTGCCCTCGGCGTACGCCGGGAAGTAGCCGTAGACCACGGCCGCCTCCAGCACCTGGTCAGAGATCAAGCGGTCCAGCCAGTAGCGCAGCCTGGGCCGGCCCTCGGTCTCCACCAGCTCCTCGTAGGACGGACCCTTGCCGCCGCGCGCGCCACGCAGACCCCACTGGCCCATGAAGGTGGCCCGCTCGTCCAGCAGCGACGCGTAGTCGGCCAGCGGCACCCCCTTGATGACCCGGGTGCCGAAGAACGGCGCCCTGGGCACCGGCGCGTCGGCGGCCACGTCGGAGCGTACCGAGGCGTCGTGCAGCTCCGGCAGTGACTCGGCGACCACGGCGCGCTGCCGCTCCCGGCGGGCCCGCCGCGCCGCCAGGGCCGCTTCCCGGTCGGCGTCAATCACCGGAGCGCCGCCGCGCTTGGCGGTCATCACCCGGTCCATCAGGGACAGTCCCTCGAAGGCGTCGCGGGCGTAGTGCACCTGGCCTGGGAAGACCGACCGCAGGTCGTCCTCGACGTACGCCCGGGTCAGCGCCGCGCCGCCGAGCAGCACCGGCCAGCGCTCCGCGACCCCGCGGGTGGCCATCTCGGCGAGGTTCTCCTTCATGATGACCGTGCTCTTGACCAGCAGGCCCGACATGCCGATGGCGTCGGCACGGTGCTGCTCGGCGGCGTCGAGGATGGCGGAGATCGGCTGCTTGATGCCGATGTTGACCACCTCGTAGCCGTTGTTGGACAGGATGATGTCGACCAGGTTCTTGCCGATGTCGTGCACGTCGCCCTTGACCGTGGCGAGCACGATTCTGCCCTTGCCGCCGTCGTCGGCCTTCTCCATGTGCGGTTCGAGGTACGCCACCGCGGTCTTCATCACCTCGGCGGACTGGAGTACGAACGGCAGCTGCATCTGCCCGGAGCCGAACAGTTCGCCGACGACCTTCATGCCGTCCAGCAGGATGTCGTTAATGATCAACAGTGGTGCCGTGCCGGCGGCCATCGCCGCCTCCAAGTCGGCCTCCAGGCCGTTGCGCTCACCGTCGATGATCCGCCGCTTGAGCCGCTCGTTGAGTGGCAGCGCGGCCAACTCCTCGGCCCGGGTGGCCCGCGCCGAGGCGGCGTCGACCCCCTCGAAGACCTCGATGAACCGCTGCACCGGGTCGTAGCCCTCGCGACGGCGGTCGTAGATCAGGTCGAGCGCGATCTCGCGCTGCGCGTCGGGGATCTTCGACATCGGCAGGATCTTGCTGGCGTGCACGATCGCCGAGGTCAGACCGGCCTGCACGCACTCGTGCAGGAAGACCGAGTTGAGTACCTGACGGGCCGCCGGGTTCAACCCGAACGAGACGTTCGAGATGCCGGCCGTGAAGTTCACTCCCGGCCAGCGGCGGGCGATCTCCCGGATCGCCTCGATGGTCTCGATGCCGTCGCGGCGGGTCTCCTCCTGCCCGGTGGCGATCGGGAAGGTCAACGCGTCGATGAGGATGTCGGACCGGCGCATCCCCCACCGGCCGGTGAGGTCGTCGATCAGGCGCTCGGCGACGCGCACCTTCCACTCCGCCGTACGCGCCTGGCCCTCCTCGTCGATCAGCAGCGCGACCACGGCCGCGCCGTGTTCGGCGACCACCGGCATCACCCGGGCGTACCGGGACTCCGGGCCGTCGCCGTCCTCGAAGTTCACCGAGTTGACCACGCACCGACCGCCGAGCATCTCCAGACCGGCCTCGATCACCGGCGGCTCGGTGGAGTCGAGCATGATCGGCAGGGTGGAGGCGGTGGCGAAGCGGCCGGCCAGTTCACGCATGTCGCTGGTGCCGTCGCGCCCGACGTAGTCGATGCACAGATCCAGCAGGTGCGAGCCGTCCCGGGCCTGGCTGCGGGCGATCTCCACGCAGGCCTGCCAGTCGGCGGCGAGCATCGCCTCCCGGAACGCCTTCGAGCCGTTGGCGTTGGTCCGCTCCCCCACCATCAGCACGCTGGCATCCTGCGCGAACGGCACATGGTGGTAGATCGACGAGACACCGGCGTCGGTGCGGGGCTCCCGCGGGCCGGGCCGGGTGCCGTGCAGCCGGTCGGAGAGCATCGCGATGTGTTCCGGGGTGGTACCGCAGCACCCGCCGATCAGCGAGACACCGTACTCGGTGACGAAGCGCTCCAGGGCGTCGGCCAACTCCACCGGGGTCAACGGGTAGACCGCACCGTCGGCCGTGAGTTGCGGCAGGCCGGCGTTGGGCATCACCGACAGCGGTACCCGGGCGTGCTGGGACAGGTAACGCAGGTGCTCGCTCATCTCCGCCGGCCCGGTGGCGCAGTTCAGCCCGATCAGATCGACGCCGAGCGGTTCGATCGCGGTCAGCGCGGCCCCGATCTCGCTGCCCAGCAGCATCGTGCCGGTGGTCTCCACGGTGACGTGGCAGATCAGCGGAACCTTGCGGCCCAGCTCCGCCATCGCCCGGTGGGAGCCGACCACCGCGGCTTTCACCTGGAGCAGGTCCTGACAGGTCTCGATGATCAGCGCGTCCGCGCCGCCCTCGACCAGGCCGGCGGCGTTCTCCTGGTAGGCATCCCGTAGCGTGGCGTAGGCGGCGTGGCCGAGGGTGGGCAGCTTCGTGCCGGGGCCGATCGAGCCGAGCACGAAGCGGGGCCGTTGCGGCGTGCTGTGAGCGTCGGCCGCCTGCCGCGCGATCCGGGCGCCGGCCTCGGACAACTCCCGGATCCGGTGCTGGATGTCGTACTCGGCCAGGTTCGCGAGGTTCGCACCGAAGGTGTTGGTCTCGACGCAGTCCGAGCCGGCAGCCAGGTACGCCTCATGCACCCCGCGTACCACCTCGGGCCGGGTGACGTTGAGGATCTCGTTGCAGCCCTCGAGGTCGTCGAAGTCGTCCAGGGTCAGGTCGGCGGCCTGGAGCATCGTCCCCATCGCCCCGTCGGCGATGAGAATTCGGCCTGCCAGCGCATCAAGCAACGAAGTCCGCACCGTGTCAGGGTAGTGCGACTGGCAACCGCCGCGCCCCGCGCACCGCTGCTTCCCACATCGTGTCACCGGGATCGCCCTGCACATTTGCGCCGTTGCACCGGATATCGGTGCCGTTTCCGCCGGCCGGTGGCCAACGACACACCATGCCGGCGGAGGGCTGATCCGGCGCGGCCGGCAGGCCGGGTGCGGGCGCGGCACGTAGGCTGACTGACGTGAAGGACAACAGCGACATCACCATGCACCGCGGGCAGACGACCGGGGCCGGCCCCGGCGCCGCCGGTGACGAGCAGGGTGGGGTGACGGCGTGACCGAGTTCGACGGCCTGCCGGTGCTGCGGTCCCCGGTCGCCATCGCCGCCTTCGAGGGGTGGAACGACGCGGCCGACGCCTCGACCGCCGCGGTCGAGCACCTGGAACAGGTGTGGGAGGCCCGACCGATCACCGAGCTGGACCCGGAGGAGTTCTACGACTTCCAGGTCAGCCGGCCCACCATCGCCATGTCCGACGGTGCCACCCGCCGGGTGGAGTGGCCCACGACCCGGTTCACCGTGGCCAGCCCCGAGGGCACCGACCGCGACGTGGTGCTGATCCGCGGCATCGAACCGAGCATGCGCTGGCGCACCTTCTGCGAGCAGGTGCTGGAGATCTGCCACAGCCTGGAGGTCGAACGGGTGGTGCTGCTCGGCGCACTGCTGGCCGACGTGCCGTACACCCGGCCACTGCCGATCAGCGGCAGCGCATCCGACGCCGACGCCGCGCGCCGCTACCAGCTCACCCCCACCCGCTACGACGGGCCCACCGGCATTGTGGGCGTACTGCACGACGCCTGCACCCATGCCGAGGTGGACGCGGTCTCGTTCTGGGTGCACGTGCCGCACTACGCCAACAACCCGCCCTGCCCGAAGGCGACACTCGCCCTGCTGCACCGGGTCGAGGAGGTGCTCGACCTGCCGGTCCCGATGGCCGACCTCGCAGAGGAGGCGGCCGAGTGGGAGCAGCGGGTGCGCAGCGCCGCCGAGCAGGACGCCGAACTGGGTGAGTACGTCCGCGAACTGGAGGAGCGCGTCGGCGACGCGGGCATCACCCCGCTGACCGGGGACGAGATCGCTCAGGAGTTTGAGAAGTACCTGCGCCGCCGAGGCGGGTCGGCCGGCCCGACCGCCGGTTCCTGGTAACCCATTCCCCTGTTTCCACCGAGGCCCCGGCAACCACGTCGGGGCCTCGGTGGTCTCACCGGGGCATTCCGTGTCGGGGGGTGGCGCGCCACCCACCACATAGGGCATCCTAGGACCCTAGCTGAGAGGTGGGGCGGGCATGCAGATCAATCCGGGGGTCGCCGAGTTTCCGCACCGGCAGATCGCCGCGCAACTCAAAACCCAGATCCGCCGGGGCGACTGGGCACCCGGCGAGCGGCTGCCGTCGATTCCGGCCATCGCCGAGATGTTCGGGGTAGCGAAGCAGACCGTGCAGCGCGCCGTCGACCAGCTGCGGGTCGAGGGCGTTCTGATCACCAAGCCCGGCTCTGGGACGTACGTGCGGGGCACCCGGCGACGACTCAACCGACTGTCCCGAGGCCGCTACGGCGGCTTTCGGGGCTACCACACCGACCTGGCCGCCCGGTACCGGCAGCAGCTCGTCTCCGTCGGCCGCTCCCCCGCCCCACCCGAGGTGGCCGACGCCTTCGGCGTGCCGGACGGCACCGAGCTGCTCCGCCGCCGCCACCTGGTACGCACCGAGGACTCCCCGGTGGAGGTGGGCGCCTCCTGGTTCCTGCCCGCGGACACCACCGGGACCTCGCTGGAACACACCAAGGCGTTCGGTCGCCCCCTCTACCAGGAGGCCGAGGAGGCCACCGGCCGCCGCTACGTGACCGCCACCGACACGATCACCGCCCGGCAGCCCAGCCGCGAGGAGTCCGAGATGCTCCAGATCCGGCCCGACACCCCGGTCCTACACCTGCTGCACGTGGCATACGACGCACACCGCAAGCCGATCGAGGTCGCCCAGGCCACCTGGCCCGGCCCGGTCACCACCCTGACCGAGGAGTACCGGATCCCGTCCCCCAGCGCGGACCCCGACCCGGACCCGGGCCTCGTCCTCGGCTGACTCCGCGATCATGCACTGGTGACACTGCCCACGAGCCGCGAACCGTACCGAGAAGGGCGCCACAACCGCATGAACGCCCAGCGTGGGCAGGGCAAGGGCGGGCGGTCAGAGGTGGACGCCGAGGAGGGCGTCCAGGGTGTCGGCGAACAGCGGTGCGGCGGCGGAATCGTCGGCGGCCCCGGCCAAAGCCCGCTCGGCCCAGGTGTCGGCCACGGCCAGCGCGCCAGGCGTGTCGAGGTCGTCGGCGAGGCGGTCGCGTACGCCGGCCAGGAAGGCCGACCCCGACGGCCCGGCGGGCGCGGCGGCGGCCCGACGCCAGCGGCCCAACCGCTCCTGCGCCGCGGTCAGCAGGTCGTCGGTCCAGGTCCGGTCGGCGCGGTAGTGCCCGGAGATCAACGCCAGCCGGACCGCCACCGGGTCCACCCGGTCGGCGCGCAGCCGGGAGACGAAGACCAGGTTGCCGCGGGACTTGGACATCTTCTCGCCGTTCAGACCGATCATGCCGGCGTGGACGTAGTGGCCGGCGAACGGCGCCTCGCCAGTCAGCCGCTCGGCGTGCGCGGCCGAACACTCGTGGTGCGGGAAAACCAGATCGTTGCCCCCGCCCTGCACGTCGACAGTGGAGCCGAGCAGGCCCAGGGCGATCACCGCACACTCGATGTGCCAACCGGGCCGGCCCGGCCCCAGGTCCCCACCGGGCCAGGACGGCTCGCCCGCACGCGCCCCGCGCCACAGCAACGGGTCCAGCGGGTCACGCTTGCCGACCCGGGTTGGGTCACCACCGCGCTCAGGGAAAATCTTCAGCATCTGTTGCCGGGAGAAATTGGACTCGTAGCCGAACCGCGGCGCGGCCGAGACGTCGAAGTACACGTCGCCGGTCTCGTCGTCCAGCCGGTACGCGGCATCGTCCTTGAGCAGTGCCAGCACCTTCTCGGCGATCTCCGGAATCGACTCGACGGCGCCGACGTAGTGCGCCGGCGGGAGGATCCGCAGTGCTTCCATGTCCTCGCGGAACAGCGCCGTCTCGCGCATCGCCAGGACCTTCCAGTCCTCGCCGTCGCGCTCGGCCCGCTCCAGCAGCGGGTCGTCGATGTCGGTGACGTTCTGCACGTACCGGACGTCATGGCCCGCGTCGCGCCACATCCGCTGCACGAGATCAAAAGTGATCATGGTAGCGGCATGGCCGAGGTGGGTGGCGTCGTAGGGGGTGATGCCGCAGACGTACATGGTGGCCGGGCCGTCCGGGTCGGCCGGGTGCACGCCCTGACGCGCCGAGTCGAACAACCTCAGCGGCTCGCTCCTGCCCGGCAGCCGCGGCACCTCGTGCCCCACCCAAGTGTCCATGACAGTCAGCCTAGCCAGCCGCCGGGGGGCGTCACGCCGGCCCAGGAGTGATCAAGGCGACAGGCTCGACGACCCTCGGGAAGCCTCGGGCCGATCAGATCGGCGGCCAGGGTACCGCCGGCCAGTCCGGCGACGGCAGCGGAAACTGGCCCCGATCACGCAGCCGGTCCACCCGGGCCGCCACCTCGGTGACCTCGCCCTGGGTCAGGTGCGCGGCAAGGTCCTCGCCGAGGTGGCCGGAGACCTGACGAGCCAGCTGATCGAGCGAGGAGACCGCGTCCGCCGGCAGCGGCCGGCCGGCCCAACCCCAGAGCACCGTACGCAGCTTCTCCTCCACGTGGAAGCTCACGCCGTGGTCGACCCCGTGGATCCGGTCGTCCGCGCCGTGCAGCACGTGGCCGCCCTTACGGTCCGCGTTGTTGATCACCGCGTCGAGCACCGCGAGTCGGGCCAACCGCGGGTCGTCGGCGTGCGCCAGGGCGTACGGGGTGCCGTCGTCGTCCCGAGCCGCCGCGACCGGGAACCACCGGGGCGGCAGCGCGTCGGCCGGCACGAACCCGACCAGCGGGTCGGCGTCGATCGGCTTGTCGATCCAGAGCTGGCACGAACCTGGCCCGAACGGCCCGTCGCGCAACACCGTCGGTGGCACCAGGTCCCAGCCGGTGGCCGCGGAGACCAGGTAGGCGGCGACCTCCCGGCCGGCCAGCGTGCCGTCGGGGAAATCCCACAACGGCCGCTCACCGCGCACCGGCTTGTACACGCAGCGGGCCGTCGCGCCCTCGCGCGTCAACACGCCACGCAAAGTGGTGTTCGACGCGTCAACCAGCCGACCTTCGACGGTCAGCTCACCGTCACGCAGCAGGTTCAGCACAGCGTCGCCGTCCTGCCGGGGCGCCAGGTCGGACGAGGTCACCGGTGGTAGCCGTTGTTTCGGGGGCAGAGGTGGCCGGTCGGGTCGAGCGGCTGACCGCACAGCGGGCACGGCGGCCGCCCGGCGTTGATCACACGCCGGGCCCGTTCGATGAATGCGCGGGTCGCCTCGGGGGTCAGCCGGACCCGGAGCCGGTCGAGATCCTCGTCGGGCTCGATGTCCTCGGGCTCGTCCACCTCCGACTCACCCAGCTCGATCTCGGCCTCCGTCTCGCCGACCGCGATCGCCTCGATCACCACGGTCGCGGTGTCCGCGTCAAAGGCCAAGCCCAGCGTGCCGACCCGGAACTCCTCGTCGACCGGCATCTCCAGCGGTTCGTTGTCACCGGCGGAGACCGGAGCCTCCGGCAGGTCCACACCGAACCGACGCTGCGCCTCGGTGAGCAACTCCTCCAGTTTCTCGGCGAGCAGGGAGACCTGAACCTTCTCCAGCGCGACGCTGACCAGTCGCCCGCCGCCGCGCGCCTGGAGGAAGAACGTGCGTTCTCCCGGTGCCCCGACGGTCCCGGCGACGAACCGCTCCGGCGGCTCGAAGGCGTACACCTGGTGGGTCATACCCACGACCCTATCCGGCGGCCGGGCGCACCGCGCATCGCACCGGCCCGAGTCGCCGTGTACCGGCCAGTTCCGGCGGTCGCGGCCCAGGGCACGGCGGCCCAGGGCACGGCGCGGGGACGCGTGGGGCGGCTCACCGCAGGGTTCCCGCCCCGCCGCCGACCGCGGCGTCCGAACTCGTCGACCGGCTGGCCCGGCGGCGCCGCTTACCCGTCGGCGGCACCAGCCCGGCCAAATCACCGCCGATGTCGTTGAGACGGACCAGGAAGGGCCGCAGCGGGGTGTACCGGATGGCGGTCACCGAAGCCGGGTCCACCACGATCCGCTGAAAGAGATCCAGGTGTACGCCGAGCGCATCCGCCACGATCGCCTTGATCACGTCTCCATGGCTGCACGCCACCCAGACCGCCTCGGGTCCGTGCTCGGCGGTCAGCCGGGTGTCCCAGCGGCGTACCGCCTCAACGGCGCGGGATGCCATCTGTGCCATCGCCTCGCCCTCGGGGAAGACGGCCGCGCTGGGATGCTGCTGCACCACGGGCCAGAGCGGATCCTTGGCCAGCTTGTTCAACGGCTGGCCCTCCCAACTGCCGTAGCCGCACTCGATCAGACCCTCCTCGACGACCGGCGACGCCTGGGGCAGCGCCAGTTCCAGGGTCTGGCGGCAGCGGATCAACGGGCTGGTCACCACAGCGACCAGCGGTACCGGCCGTAACCGTTCGCCCACCGCGGTCGCCTGGCCGCGTCCGGTTTCGTCCAACTCGACCGGTTGTCGCCCAGCGAGGCCGCCCGAGGTGTTGGCGGTGGTGCGTCCGTGCCGCAGGAGTAGAAGTGTCGCCACGCGCACAACCCTAGAACCCGGGCGGACCGGCGGGACACCCTCCCGACATGACGCCCCCCTCGAACGAGATTTCCGTTTTGTCGCATTCTTGGTGAGCGTAGGCCGGAATCGCGGGCGGGCCGGCGGCGTTGTAAATCCTGACGGACCGAGCAGGGCGACCGACCACCTCAGCCGGCGCCCGGACCTCGGAATGAGCCTCCCCGGTCCGTCGTTACACCCCCGGCACCTTACGCGGCTGCCGGACCTCCCCGTTTCGAGCGCCTGACGGTGCTTGGCGTCGCCCAATCCCTCCCCCGGGTTGCCAGGCGACAACCAACCCCCGAATGGAGCCCTCTGATGAACACCATGCTGCGCAAGAGCATCCTCGGCATCGCCGGACTCACCATCGCCGGCGGACTCGCCGCCGGCCCTCTCAACCACACCAGCTCCACCGACCCCGTAGCGACCAGCCCGATCGCCGTCGCCGTGCAGGCCGACAAGCCGGACATGGGCACGCTGATCCCGCACGGTGTGCAGGGTGAGCAGTCGCGGATCGACCTTGGTGACGAGCAGGTCGCGAATGTGAGGG